>JAGBSU010000032.1 GCA_017631705.1 Clostridia bacterium
AAAACGGTTGTTGGAACAACCCATGGTACGTCTGCCGTAATACGCATGATTCAATGTCCTCTCTCCTTCTCCTATTTTGGGAATATTCCCTTATCATTCTATGAGCGTGTCCATAGATGGTGAAAGGAAAATGAAAAACAGCCGCATCAGTTCAAAACCGATGCGGCTGTTCGCTTGTTTTTTATCGTTCTTCGCGGAAATACGGTAATCCCAAACCTTGCGGAGGTTGGTGTTCGCGTTTTTTTCGCATACTAACAATTGTGAGAACAACAATTGTTACCAAATAGGGTAAAATCTCAAGAAGTTTTTGGTCTTTAGTGCTAAGACCTAATAAGAAAGGACCAACAACATATAGAGCACCAAAGGCAATAGAACCGAAAATAGCAATAGTGGGGCGCCATACGGCAAAGATTACTAACGCCACAGACAACCAACCAAATTGGTCGAGTATGTTGTTCTGCCAGTTAGCGGCAGCGAAGTCCATTACATAGTAAAGACCACCCATTCCGGAAATAATTCCGCCAAGGCACGTAGCAACGTACTTATAACGGTTCACGTTGATACCGGCAGCATCCGCCGTTGCAGGAGCTTCGCCCACCGCACGGAGATTCAGACCGATTCGGGTTTTGGTAATCACAAAAGAAACAACCACCGCTATTACGATTGCGAGGTAGGTCATAAACCCATAGGACAAGACAATGTCACCAAACACTCCCAGCTTGTCAGCAAACGGAAGCGATGCTCTATACGCTTTACCTATTTCTGGGAAAGCGGCAATACCGGTACCTCCCATTTTTTGGTTAATCATACTGCCGATAAAGTTACTAATGCCGACACCAAAGGTTGTCAAAGCAAGACCGGTAACGTTTTGGTTGGTTTTGAGGGTAATGGTCAAAAAGCAATAGATAAGAGTGGTTAGCAACGAACCTAAAATACAGCAAGCAAGCGTGATTAAAACACTGATAACCGGATTGAAGACGACGCCGGATTTTGTATAAAAATATGCGCCGACAATGCCGCTGATCGCACCCGAAGCCATAATACCCGGCGTACCAAGGTTTAGATTACCGGATTTTTCAGTGATAATTTCACCTGTGGAACCTAAAAGCAAGGTGGAACTCAATCGTATAGACTGTTGAATAAAAGTTATCAACATCTGTAAATTCATGATTTTCCCCCTTTCTTTACACCGCGGAAGTTGATTTTATAACGAGTGAAAAACTCACATGCAATAATCGAAAAAATCACAATGGCGGTTAGTATGTCGCCGATACTGTTATCAATTCGGAATGCAGAAGTGGCAAATTTACTACCTACACTTAAAAAGACAATTAACATCGCGACCGGTATCATTAACAAGGGATTAAATTTGGCCATCCACGAGACCATGATAGCCGTAAAACCTTGGCCACCGACAATAGACGGTTTGATAGAGTGTTTATCGCCGGCAATAATCATAAAACCAACTAATCCGCAAATGGCACCTGAAATTGCAACTGTTCGTAAAATTACTTTTTTGACATTGATTCCAATATATTTGGCCGTGTTTTCACTTTCACCTACGACCGAAATTTCATAGCCTTGTTTGCTGTATTTAAGATAGATGAACATAAATACAACAACCGCGGCAACAATTAAAATATTAGACAGATAATCACGACCTAAGAATTCGGGTAAATACCCGTATTCCGTCCGTTCGTTAATAATACCAAGGTCACTTCTGCCAGAACGGTCTTTGACCATGATAAAATACGATACCAATGTCATTGACACATAGTTCATCATTAGGGTAAACAGGGTTTCGTTAGTGCTCCAAAAGGCTTTGCAAACAGCCGGAATAAGCGCCCACAGCGCTCCAACGAGAACACTTAAAACCACCATGATGAGTAGCAAAACGGTATCATTTACCTTGCCGCCAAATTCAATCATACAATATGCCGAAGCAAGACAGCCCATAAGCACTTGCCCTTCGGCACCGATGTTCCAAAACTTCATTTTAAAAGCCGGGGTAACAGCAAGGGAAATACAGAGCAACATCGCCATGATGTGCACCGATTCCATATACTTTTTGTTGATACCAGAATTGGCAATTGATGTTCCGACAACACCTTCGTACATGGATTTAAAAATCTGTAACGGGTTAGAACCGGTAATCGTCCAAATAAGAACGGCACTAATTACCAAGGCTATTAAAATACCCACAAAATGAATCAACATAGATTTCCCTAAACCGACATCATCACGTTTGGTAATGTGAATCAACGGTTCGTGATGGCTTTTCAACCGATTTTCAGTCATTTTGTTCACCTCCGTGGGATTTTGTCATTAACAATCCAATCTCTTCCTTGGTGGTGTGACGGCTGTCGACAAATCCGGTAATTTGACCGGAGCCAATCACAAGAATTCTGTCACACAGTTCTATCAAAACATCGAGGTCCTCGCCCACAAAAATAACCGCGACACCTTTTTGTTTTTGTTCATTTAGCAAATTATAAATGGTATAGGAAGAGTTGATATCCAAACCACGTACAGGATATGCTGCCATAAGCACCGTTGGTGAAGCCGCAATTTCGCGACCTACCAACACTTTTTGAACGTTGCCGCCCGACAAACGACGAACCGGTGTGTTGGCAGAAGGGGTTACAACTTCCAATTCATCAATAATGTGATTGGCAAGGTCCTTCGGCCCTTTCTTTTCAAGGAACAGCGATTTTCCTTTGGTATAGCTACGCAACATCATGTTGTCCACAATGTCCATGTTGCCCACAAGTCCCATGCCTAACCGATCTTCGGGTACAAAAGAAAGTCTTACGCCAAGTTCACGTATTTGAATAGGAGTCTTATCTTTTAAATTTTCAACCAATCCTGTTTTGGGGTTGTGATATTCGATCTCGCCTTGTTGAATTTTCTGTAAACCGGCAATAGCTTCCAACAATTCACGTTGACCGGAACCAGCAATACCGGCGATACCTAAAATTTCACCCGAACGCGCCGTGAAATTAATATCATCAAGAACCGTAACACCTTCACGGTTAACGCATTTAAGATCTTTAATAATCAAGCGATCTTGTGTATTAACAGGTTCACTGCGTTCGATGTTCAATTCTATTTTTTTGCCGACCATCATTTCGGTAAGAGACGACTCAGTTGCGTCGGCAGTATTTATCGTACCGATGTATTCCCCTTTTCTCAAAACAGCCACTTTGTCCGAAAGAGACAACACCTCATGAAGTTTATGAGTGATAATAATGATTGCCTTGCCATCGTCACGCATACGACGAAGTACTGCAAAAAGTTTCTCGGCTTCTTGTGGCGTCAAAACGGCCGTGGGTTCATCCAAAATCAAAATATCCGCACCACGGTACAGAACTTTAATAATTTCCACCGTTTGCTTTTCGGAAACGGACATTTCATGGATTTTCTTCACAGGATCAATATCAAAGCCGTATTTTTCGCTGATTTCACGCACTTTTTGTGTAGCAGCTTTGATATCGAATTTCCCATCCTTTTTCAGCCCTAAAATAATATTTTCAGTGGCAGAAAAAATATCCACCAGCTTAAAATGCTGATGTATCATACCGATTTTATAATCAAAAGCATCTTTGGGAGAACGAATAACCACTTCGTTGCCATCGATAAATATTTGACCACTATCGGGATAATAAATTCCCGAAATCATGTTCATGAGAGTAGTCTTACCACTACCGTTTTCACCGAGAATGGATAAAATTTCACCACGGTTTACAACAAGATCAACATTCTTATTGGCAACCACATTCCCAAAGGTTTTGGTAATGCCTCTCAATTCAATAGCCACATTGGAATTCACAAATACAACCTCCTCTTTTCAGCTTTCAAAACAGCGGCTGTGCTGGTTGGCCGCTGTTCTCAAAGCTGAATATTGAAATAAGGCGGAGTACCTGAAAACGGGCACTCCGCCTCACTATCCTATTTCATTAGCTCTTCGGTACAGTGATACCGTCGATAATTACGTTGAAGTACGGAGCCGATCTCTTTTCAGATTCGATAAAACGACCGTCGACAATCGCTTCAGTATCCGAAGCAAAGTCGCCAAGATCCACAACGTCCGCAAGGTAGGTGGTCAGTTTTTCACCGCCAACCGTAAAGGTGTTGGTGTCAAACACGCGCAATTCATCGTTTTCTAATTTAGCTTTTGCTGCGTCAATAGCCTCTTGCGTGCCTTTGGCAGCGTTTTTAGTAAGAGCAGTCAACTGAACAGCGCCCTCTTTAAGGGTAGCACAGTAGTCAGCCGGAATAGAAGTACCGTCGATAACCGCATTGAGCATCATGGTCATGTAAGGTACCCAAGAAATTTTGGAAGAGATAATAGCCGTTTTCGGGCCAATGTTGGAAGTGTCAACATTGTAAGCAACGTTCGGAACGCCTGCAGCTTCACAAGCAGAAGGTGCACCGGAAGAGTCAGCGTGTTGGCTGATAAGTTTGCAACCAGAAGCAATCAAAGCTTTGGCAGCCGAGTTTTCTTTTTCGATATCAAACCAGGACTCGGTGTATTGAACTTCCATGGTGACAGTCGGGCATACCGATTTAGCACCCAGATAGAAAGAAGTGTAACCGGAAATTACTTCTGCATAGGGGAATGCGCCGACATAACCCATTTTAGCTTCTGCGGCGGTAAATTTGCCAGCAGCAATCATTTCGTTGAGTTTCATACCGGCAGCAATACCCGCCAAGTAACGGCCTTTGTAGATTTCAGCAAAAGCAGTGTGGTAGTTGCCTACGCCTTCAATCTTACCACGGGTTCCCGTAGCATGGCAGAATTGCACATTCGGGAATTCTTTAGCAGCTTTGATCATGTAGGGCTCATGTCCAAAAGAGTCAGCAAAAATCACTTGGCAACCAGCGTTGACCAATTCTTTTGCCGTGGTGTAGCATTCTTCACCTTCCGGAATACCGGTTTTAATGAGCATTTGTTCTTTGGCAAGGCCAAGATTTTGACAAGCGATTTCTGCGGCATCCATAAAGTTCTTGTCATAAGTCGAGTTGGAATCATGCAAGAAGATAAAGCCGACTTTCAAATCAGCTTTTGCCACAGCGGTGATTTTCGCAGGTGTGGTAAGTTCTACTTCATCAATAGAAAGAACCGTTTTGGGAGTATCACCGTTCGAGGGAGTTTCTCCGCAGCCAGCAAAGCAGAAAATCATTGCGGCCACAAGAAGAAGTGCCAGTACTTTTTTCATTTTCTGTTCCTCCAAAAATTTTTTATTACAACCGCGAATGTCACGCAGTTTTGTAACCCCTACTAACTTTTAGCGGATAAAGGTAACACCTTTTTGGGCATCCATGGAAGCAATGCGTGCCAAAGATTCGACACGAACACCACGAGCTCGCAACGCGTCACCGCCGCCTTGATAGGCTTTTTCAATCACAATGCCGGCACCGACAACCGTAGCACCGGCTGCTTCTACCAAGTTGACCAAGCCGTTTAAGGCACAGCCGTTTGCTAAAAAGTCATCCACAATCAACACACGGTCACCGGCGTTTAAATATTGTTTGGACACCATGACGGTGTTGACGTTACCGTGCGTGTACGACGGTACCTCTGCGGTATATACGTCATTGGAAATGTTGCTGGTTTTTGATTTTTTCGCAAACACAACCGGTGCATTAAAATGCCGAGCTGTTAAACAAGCAATGGCAATACCGGATGCTTCAATCGTTAAAATCTTGTTAACACCGCCATCTTGATACAAACGAGCAAATTCTTTACCGATTTCGTCCAACAAGGTAACGTCAATTTGATGATTTAAAAACGAATCCACTTTTAATATATCGGCAGACAAGCATTTTCCGTCTTTGACAATGCGGTCTTCCAGTAGTTTCATGATTATCCCCCTATGAAAAACAAAAAAGCAGAAACCTGAAGTTCCTGCAACGGTAAATATAAACATACCGTCGATAGCCCAGTTATTTACGGTGACCGGGTAGAAACTTCAAAACCATATCATTTGATATATATCGACAAAATAGTACTTATTAATCACAAATATATCATACCCTTTTTGCCTAAAAGTGTCAATAGAAAATTTAAAAGAGAATACCTACTTTTTTAATTTTTTTATTGTTCAAAAAAACAAGTCCGTCGCTGTCGGCGACGGACTGTTCGGTCTTAAAATTTAATTTTTTCTTCTAAATATGCTTTCAAATCGGCAATTGCCACGCGTTCTTGTTCCATGGTATCGCGGTCACGAACCGTAACACAACCATCCTCTTCCGACTCGAAGTCGTAGGTGATGCAGAACGGTGTGCCGATTTCATCTTCACGGCGATAACGTTTACCTATAGAACCCGCATCGTCAAAATCCACCATAAAGTCTTTGGCGAGCGTATCACGCACCGCCAAAGCAGCATCGCTGAGTTTTTTGGAAAGCGGTAACACAGCTGCTTTAAACGGAGCCAGTGCCGGATGCAAGCGCAACACCACACGGGTATCGTTCTTTTCGGCATCGACCACTTCTTCATCATAAGCATCGCAAAGGAATGCCAACACGACACGGTCGGCACCGAGTGACGGTTCCACCACATACGGAATATAGTGTTCGTTGGTTTCTTGGTCAAAGTATTCCAAACGTTGACCGGAATGCGTGCTGTGTTGTGTTAGGTCGTAATCAGTACGGTCAGCCACACCCCACAACTCTCCCCAACCAAAGGGGAACAAAAATTCAAAGTCGGTAGTTGCTTTGGAGTAGTGCGACAACTCTTTCGGGTCATGGTCGCGCAGTTTTAAGTTTTCTTCACGAATACCGAGTGACAACAACCATTGATGGCAATAATCTTTCCAATAATGGAACCATTCTAAATCCGTGCCGGGTTTGCAGAAAAATTCCAATTCCATTTGCTCAAACTCGCGGGTACGGAAAGTAAAGTTACCGGGGGTAATCTCGTTCCGGAAACTTTTTCCGATTTGAGCCACACCGAACGGTATTTTTTTACGAGCCGAGCGTTGAATGTTGCTAAAGTTAACAAAAATACCTTGCGCGGTTTCTGGGCGCATGTAAAGTTCACTTTTTGCATCTTCCGTAACACCTTGGAAGGTTTTAAACATCAAGTTAAACGTGCGGATATCGGTAAAATTACGTTCACCGCAATCGGGGCAAGCAATGTTATGCTCCTCAATATATTTCGCCATTTCTTCAAACGACCAGCCACCGGGGTTTACGCCGGTTTCTTCAATCAATTTATCGGCACGGTGACGCGTTTTACAGCTCTTGCAGTCCATGAGCGGGTCGGAGAAGTTACCAACGTGACCAGAAGCCACCCACACTTGCGGATTCATCAAAATAGCGCTGTCCAAGCCAACGTTATATGGGTTTTCTTGGACAAACTTTTTCCACCATGCTTTTTTTACATTGTTCTTGAGTTCGACACCCAAAGGACCATAGTCCCACGTGTTCGCCAAACCACCGTATATATCGGAACCGGGATAGACAAAACCGCGTCCTTTACATAGTGCTACCACTTTGTCCATCGTTTTTTCCGTGTTTTTCATTACTTCGTTCCTCCAATTTTTGCAAAACTATATAATATAGTAGTCGTGTTGCGCAAAAAAGTCAACCTTTTACCGCGAAAATTTTTATAATAAACATATAGCATTTTTCGTAAGTCTGTGATACAATATAGACAATCATGTGGTTTTCCATCGAAACCAAGGGAGGAATATGTGGATGGACGTGTCAAAAAAGAAGGTTTTGGAGCAAACCGCACTGCGTATCCGCAAGGCAGTTATTGAAGGAACATATCATGCTAAAAGCGGACACCCCGGTGGTTCTTTATCCATTGCCGATGTTTTGGCGTATTTATATTTTTGCGAAATGAATGTGGATGCAGCGCATCCCGACAACCCCAACCGTGATCGTTTTGTGCTTTCCAAAGGTCACTGTGCACCGGCTTTGTACGGTGCTTTGGCACTCAAAGGCTTTTTTGACGAAAGTGAAATTCAGTCGTTGCGTCATATCGGTGCCATGCTGCAAGGACACCCTTGTATGACCAGTACACCGGGCGTGGATATGTCCACCGGTTCTCTCGGTCAAGGTGTTTCTGCTGCCGTGGGCATGGCTCTGGCTGCTAAATTTGACGGCAAAGATTATCGTACATATGCCATATTGGGCGACGGTGAAATCGAAGAAGGACAAGTATGGGAAGCGGCTATGTTTGCCGCCCACAAAAAACTCGACAATTTGTGCATCGTTGTCGATAACAACAACCTGCAAATTGACGGTAGTTTGGAAGAAGTAAACTCCCCCTACCCTATTCCCGAAAAATTCGAAGCATTTGGTTGGAACGTCATTGTGATTGATGCCCACGATTTTGACCAAATCGAGGAAGCTTTTACCGCAGCACGTGCGTGCACCGGCAAGCCGACAGCAATTATTCAAAAATCCGTTAAAGGCAAAGGCGTTTCTTTTATGGAAAACCAAGCAAACTGGCACGGCAGTGCTCCCAACGCCGAACAATACGAGCAGGCCATGAACGAGCTTAACAGTGCGTTATCGGCTATGAAGGAGGGTTGATCGTGTCTGAGATTATTAAAAAAGCTACACGCGACGGCTACGGTGCCGCTTTAGTAGAGTTAGCAGAATCCAAACCAAATTTAGTGGTTTTGGACGCCGACTTGGCAGCCGCCACTAAAACCGGTGCTTTCAAGAAAGCATACCCTGACCGTTTTTTTGATTGCGGTATTGCCGAAGGAAATATGATGGGCATTGCCGCCGGCTTGGCCTCGACCGGTAAAATAGTGTTTGCCTCTTCCTTTGCTATGTTTGCCGCCGGCCGTGCTTTTGAACAAGTTCGCAATTCCATCGGATATCCTCATCTTAATGTAAAAATTGGTGCGACCCACGGTGGTATTTCCGTCGGCGAAGATGGTGCCACCCATCAATGCTGTGAGGATTTTGCATTGATGCGTTCCATTCCCGGCATGGTGATTTTAAACCCTGCCGATGCAGTGGAAGCACGTCACGCCGTTTTTGCCGCTGCCGCTTGGGACGGACCGGTGTACTTACGCTTCGGTCGTCTGGCTGTACCGGTTATTTTTGACGATTCCTATCATTTTGAAATCGGTAAAAGTGTTCGCCTTACCGAAGGTAACGACGTAACCATTATTGCCACCGGTTTGATGGTCAATGAAGCATTAATTGCCGCTGAAGCTTTAAAAAGTGAGAATATTTTCGCCCGTGTTATTAACATGGCCACAATCAAGCCGCTTGACAAGCAAGCCGTTATCGATGCCGCTGTAGAAACCGGTGCCATCGTCACCGCTGAAGAACATTCGATTTTCGGCGGATTAGGAAGTGCTGTTGCCGAAGTGGTTTGCGAAGAAAAGCCCGTACCCGTCGTGCGTGTCGGTGTGGAAGACACCTTTGGCAAGTCCGGACCTGCCGCCGAATTGTTAAAGCTGTACGGATTATCCTCTGAGAATATTATTAAGAAAGCCAAAGAGGCTATTTTCAAAAAAGAGAGTATGTGAAATCAATTTTTGGGAATTATAATCCTTAAGCAGAGAAGTCATATCTGAACACGCTAAAAACGGCAGAATTTCGGTGCTTTTTGGATTATCGGCGTCGTTAGGCGACAGCCTTGCCGACTTCCCTGCTTACTGCAAGGAGTTTTGATGTCATGAAACAAAAGAAAAGAAAATACCGCTATTCAAAAAAAGTGCGCATCAGTGCTATTATCGGTTCTTCCGTGATGGCTGTTATCGGTATACTTTGTATTACCGCATACATTTTTATCACTTCTTTGGTCGGGCGCATCAGTTTTACGGATGATGATTATTACGACCCGAATGCCGATGTGGATTTAGGTATTGAAGACGATTCGGGTGTCGATGCGCCGGCTATGGATAACTCCGCCTATGACAAAGTCCAATCCGTCTTGGAATTACCTCTCCGCGGTAACGAAAAAGGGATTCGCAACATTTTACTATTGGGCATCGACAGCCGTACCGATTCTTACAAAGGGCTTTCCGATACCACCATTATCTTATCCATTAACGACAACACCAAAACCATTAAATTGATTTCATTGTTGCGTGATACATGGGTAACCATTCCTGGTCGTGATAAAGACGGTGACGGAAAAGACGATTTCGGCAAATTAAATTCCGCCTACGCTTACGGGCGACACACCTTGCAAAATAAAATGATTGCTCAAAATTTCCGTTTGGACATTGACGACTACATCGGTGTAAACTTCAAAGGCTTGCCGGTACTCATCGATGCCATGGGCGGTCTTGATATCTACTTAACAGCCAAAGAAATGACACAAATCCCCAAAGTCGGAACTCTACCGACCTTCGGCGACCCCGCTTTTGTCCCAATAACAGGCTCGCCCGGGGTACACCATCTTGACGGATATCAAACAATGCAATATGCTCGTATCCGAAAAATCGATAGCGATTTTCAACGTACCGACCGTCAACGCAAAGTGGTTACCTTGCTAATTGAAAAAGCAAAAAGCATGAGTTATACACAATTAGTCAACATGGTTTACAAAGCCGCCTCGTGTGTTGACACGAATTTCTCTACCGATGAACTTTTGAGTTTTGCTGCAAACGCTCTGAAATACTCATCCTACACCATTGAGAACGATTACCATGTCCCGCAAACCGGTGGATATAAATCCACATCCATTGTAGGAAAAGGCAGCGGTTTACTTTTGTTAGACAACAAGAAAACCGTTCAGGATTTACACAAATATATATACAATTAATAAAACCAACAAACCCGCTGTTTGACAGCGGGTTTGTTGGTTTTATT
>JAGBSU010000033.1 GCA_017631705.1 Clostridia bacterium
ACCATCAACGAAGCCGATTGCCGTGGTTGTAAAAAGTGCATGAAACTCGGATGCCCCGCTATCGTTTTTGAAAACGGGAAAGCAACGATTGACCAAACACAATGCAACGGTTGCGGTCTTTGCACCGGTGTTTGTCCGTTTAACGCTATCCGAAAGGAGGAAGAATAATGGCTACTAAAAACATAATGATTGTCGGTGTCGGCGGTCAAGGAACGCTGTTAGCCAGCCGTATTCTCGGTAATGCCGTCATCCGCGAAGGATATGACGTTAAAGTGTCGGAAGTTCACGGCATGAGCCAACGCGGTGGTAGCGTGGTTACTTACGTCAAATACGGCGACAAGGTTTTTTCGCCGATTATCGACAAAGGCGAAGCGGATATTATTTTGGCATTTGAACGGTTGGAAGCCATGCGTGCTCTT
Source organism: Clostridia bacterium (assembly GCA_017631705.1). Classification (GTDB taxonomy): domain Bacteria; phylum Bacillota; class Clostridia; order Oscillospirales; family Acutalibacteraceae; genus RGIG3009. Next base: position 420 of record JAGBSU010000033.1, read on the forward strand.
CCCTTCCTTAAAAAAGGCGGTAAAATTATTTTGAACGACCGAGCGATTGCTCCCATGCCGGTTATCACCGGTGCCGCCCAGTATCCGCAAAACATTGTGGAGGATTTATCGAAATTAACCGATATTACCGCCGTGGATGCTTTGGCGTTGAGCCTTGAAGCCGGCTCGTCAAAAGCGGTGAACGTGGTGTTAATTGGTGTTTTGGCTAAGAGTACCGATATCAGCAAGGACGTTTGGTTGGAAGTTATCAAGCAAACCGTACCCGAAAAGTTTTTAGAGTTAAACTTAAAAGCGTTTGAACTCGGTTACGCATACGAGGGATAACGCTATGAAAACTACAACAAAAAACACATTGGTAATTGTATACACGATTTTTGCTATCGGCATTTTTACCGCTGTGTTGGTTTTTGAACCGAGCCGTGAAGTTTTTAAAGAGTTATCATCATCTCATGCATACATCATGGGATTTATCAAATTCGCTTTACTGGCTACTGCCGGTGAATTGATAGCCGCTTCGATTACTTGCAAGCAACCGACTGTTCCGGTAAAAATCGTTTGGCGATTTATTATTTGGGGACTTATCGGTATTTGGATAACCTTTATGATGAAGATTTACTCGGCAGCCGTCGGTGGTTTGATGGCGAACGAACTATTACCGGGTGGCAATAGCGTTTTTTTGAAAGCGTTATACACCAGCGTGGTTATGAACACCACGTTTGGTCCTACGTTTATGGCGATTCATAAATGCACCGATAAACTGTTAGAGTTAAAGGCAAAAAAAGAAAGTGCTTCACTTTCTGCTGTGATAACCGGTGTTGATTGGACGGTTTTTGTGAATTTCACTTTATTAAAAACGGTGCCCTTGTTTTGGATACCGGCACACACTGTGACGTTCCTGTTACCCCCAGAATACCAAGTGATGATGGCTGCCGCGTTATCGATTGCATTGGGAATTATTTTAAGTATGGGAAACCGAATGAAAAAAAGTCGAGAGGATGAAAATAATGGCAATACTGCATCCTGAAATTGAAACTCTTCCACGGGAAGAAATAAAAAAATTACAAAGTGAAAAGCTGGTTTGGCAAGTAAAACGAATGTACGAAAACGTCGAGTGTTTTCGCAATCGCATGGATGAAAAAGGCTTGAAGCCCGAAGATATCCACGGCGTAGAGGACCTTGCTAAGTTACCTTTTTCATACAAACAAGATTTACGGGATTACTATCCTTACGGTTTATTTGCCGAACCGCTCGAAAACATTCGTCGTGTTCATGCTTCCAGCGGTACAACTGGCAAACGTATTGTCGTTGGTTATACCGATAATGACCTTGATATGTGGAGCGATTGTGTTGCACGTATGCTCAAAGCCATTGGTTTGAGTGATAAGGATATTTTCCAAGTATCGTTTGGTTACGGATTATTCACCGGCGGTTTCGGTCTGCATGCCGGTGTGGAAAAAATCGGTGCAACCGTCATTCCCATGTCTTCGGGTAACACCAGTCTCCAAATTCAAACCATGGTAGATTTCAAAGCCACCGCCATCTGCTGTACGCCGTCTTACGCGATGTACTTAGCGGAAGAAGTGGAAAAAGCCGGTGTAAAAGACCAGCTTTCCCTCAAGGTTGGCGTATTTGGTGCCGAACCGTGGAGTGAAAGTATGCGTCATGAAATCGAAGAAAAGCTTGGCATTAAAGCCTATGACATTTACGGTCTTTCCGAAATTCTCGGCCCCGGTGTTTCGTGCGAATGTGAATATCAATGTGGTATGCACGTTTGGGAAGACCATTTTATTCCGGAAATTATTGACCCCGATACGGGTGAAGTTCTTCCCGAAGGTAGTACGGGTGAACTGGTATTTACCACCATTTCCAAAGAAGGTTTTCCGGTAATACGTTATCATACGCGTGATATTTGTTCTTTGGAATATGCCCCTTGCAAATGCGGTAGAACGCATATCCGCATGAACAAACCCAGCGGTAGAAGCGACGATATGCTGATTATTCGCGGCGTTAACGTTTTCCCCTCGCAGATTGAAGAAGTGTTATTGGATTTCGGCGGCAACGAAATTACGCCCAACTACATTATCAAAATTGACCGTGTCAATAATACCGACACGTTTGATTTGGATGTAGAAATGAGCGAAAGCATGTTTACCGACGATTTGAAGAGTATTACCAAAACTGAAAAAGCTATTACTGAAAAACTGCGTTCTGCATTAGGTCTTGGTGTACGAGTCCACTTGGTCAATCCGAAAACGATTGCGCGAAGCGAAGGAAAAGCTAAACGCGTGTTGGATTTACGCAAATTATAAAGGAGGGTACAACAATGTTAGTAGAACAAATTTCGGTTTTCATTGAAAACAAAAAAGGTCGGCTTTCTGAAATTGCCGAAGTTTTAGCACAAAACAACATCGACATTTCCGCCTTATCATTAGCTGATACCGACGAATACGGTGTTTTACGGATGATTGTTACAGACCCACACAAAGCAAAAAAAGCTTTGGCAGACCACGGCGTTATCGGCAAAGTTACCACCGTATTGGCAGTGGCCATTGAAGACCGCCCGGGTGGATTTTACGAAGCTCTTACGGTGCTCACAGACAACGGTGTGGAAATCAAATACATGTACGCCTGTGTTTCCCATGAAAAAGGAAAAGCATTGATGATTTTAAGTGTGGAAAATCCGGTAGAAGTCGAGAAGATGATTACACAATCCAAAGACGGCATAACCAATCCTTCCGCTATTTACAGAATATAGGGTAACCCGACGAATCCGAATCCGCCTGAAAGCGGTATCTTTTAGTGCTTTTTGCTCTTTTTCCCTTGACAGGCGTTAGCCTGTCTTCGGTCAAAAAAAAACAAAAACCACTCAAAATCCTCTCGCTTTCAGGTCGAAGATTTTGAAAAGAGCGGATTTGTGGGGCAACCAAGGCAAAAACGCAGCGAATACTGTATGTATTCGCGAGTATTTTAACGAAGGGTGAACCTAAATCCGCCTCTTCAAAACGGGGTTCGGATTCGGCGGGTTACCCTAAAACAAGCGCCACGAACAAGTTGTTTTACTTGTTCGTGGCGCATGTTTTTAGTGCCGTTATTTTGTTGTTAAAACCAACTTTTCTTCTTTGGCTTGCAAAGAAATCTGTGTCAGGAATTCATCACAATGGTTGACAATATACGCGGTAATGGTATCCTCCACCTCGCGGCGAATTGTATTTCGCAAATCACGAGCACCGCGTTTTCCACCGTAGGCTTTATTTGCCAAGTACAGCGGTACATCGGCGGACCAGATAAATTCAATACCGCGCTCAGCAAGCGGCGATACCAGCTCTTTAAGCATCAATTCAGCAATAGACAGATAATGTTCTTGCGACAACGGTGCAAAATACACTACTTCATCCACACGGCTGATAAATTCCGGCCGTAAAAACTCCGTAAGTGCTTTCGTTGCTTTATCCCGCGAAGCTTGTGCATCGATCTTGCCGAAACCCATTAAATTTTCTTGGAATTGACTGCCGGCATTGGAAGTCATAACAATTACGGTGTTTTCAAAGTTTACTACCCGACCATGCGAATCGGTAACGCGTCCCTCATCCAAAATTTGAAGCAAGATATTCAGCACATCCGGATGTGCTTTTTCAATCTCGTCTAACAAAATAACAGAATACGGTTTACGACGGACTTTTTCTGTTAGTTGTCCGGCTTCATCATACCCGACATAGCCGGGCGGTGAACCGATAATACGGGAAACCGCGTGCTTTTCCATGAATTCCGACATATCTAACCGAATCAGCGTTTCCGGTGTATCAAACAGTTGTGCTGCCAACACCTTTACCAATTCTGTTTTGCCGACACCGGTAGGACCGACAAAAATGAAGGATGCAGGACGCCGACGCGGACTGATTTGCACACGACTGCGGCGTACTGCCGCCGAAACAACCGAAACTGCTTCATCTTGTCCGATAATATGTCTTTTCAGTTCTTGCTCTAAATCGGCTAATTTTGCCAACTCATTTTCTTGTACTTTAGCAGCAGGAATTCCTGTCCACAGTTCAATCACTTTTGCCAAATGCTCTTCTTTGAGCGGTGCGGCAACAGCAGCAGGACGAAGTATTTCAATATCCTGTTCCGTTTTCATCAAATCAGCACGAATGTTTGCCAATTGTTCGTAATCCACCGTTTCTTCGTTCGTGAGTTCTGCTTCTTTGGAACGCAAGGTTTCTGCCTTTACAAGCAGTTTGGCATACTCGTCTGCTTTTTTGTTTTGCAAAGCGGCTGTGGCACAGGCTTCATCCAATAAATCTATGGCTTTATCCGGCAAAAAACGGTCGGTAATATACCGTTCCGACAAAACTACCGCGCGACGAATCAACGTATCGCTGACAGTAATGCCGTGATATTCTTCGTAATACGTTTTTATACCGCACAACATAGTCACGGTATCCTCTATCGACGGTTCATCAACTTTGACTGGTTGAAAACGGCGTTCGAGCGCCGCATCTTTTTCAATGTTTTTGCGATATTCATTAAAGGTTGTCGCACCGATTACTTGAATCTCGCCGCGAGATAAGGCAGGTTTCAAAATGTTTGCCGCCGACATGCTCCCTTCGGAATCGCCGGTACCGACTAAGGTGTGTACTTCGTCAATAAACAGGATAATATTCCCCTGCGTTTTAACTTCTTCAATTAAACCTTTGATACGGCTTTCAAACTGTCCACGAAATTGCGTGCCGGCAACCAACGCGGTTAAATCTAACAAATAAAGTTCTTTATTTTGTAATTTATACGGAACGGTACCTGCCACAATGCGTTGTGCCAAACCCTCGGCAATGGCCGTTTTACCGACACCGGGTTCACCGATTAAGCACGGGTTGTTTTTACTGCGGCGGCACAGTATTTGCGTCACTCGATAAATTTCTTTATCTCGCCCGATAATAGCATCTAACTGTTTGTCCCTCGCTTTTTGGGTGAGATTGTTACAATAATTATCTAAAAATTTATTCTTTTTTTCTTTATTCTTTGTCTTTTTTTCGGCATTTTCTGCGGATTTTTCATCCGACTTGTCATCGGACTCCGTATTCATTTGACCGCCGAATAAGTTTTGCAGAAAAGGGAAAGTAGCGGCGCCGCCGGGCATAAATCCGTCCTCATCATCATTTCCCATATTCATCAATTCACCGAATTGCTCGTCCATCTGTTCAAGTTCTTCCTCACCGATACCGAATTTGTTGAGCAAATCGTCTACCGGTTTAATTCCTAATTCTTTGGCGCAGGAAATACACAAGCCATCGTTGGTATTGGTATCCCCCTCCATACGGGAGATGAAAATGACGGCGGGGCGTTTTTTACAACGCGAACATAACATCATGCGAGGTTCTCCTTATTTACATCAATTGATTCATTACTGTTTTTTAATTTGAAGAAAACTGCCATGTAGTTGAAAAACGAAAAGAGCATGGATGCCGCCACCAAAACAACAAGTATGACGAGTACAGTATGCGGCATGTTTTTCCAAAATACCACGGCGAGCATCACCGCATAGAACAAGAAAGTGGAAAACTTTCCAAACCATCGTGAACCGCGGATGATGTCTTTTTTAAGCAACAAAATCCATCCACCGATAACTTGTAATGTTTCTTTAATAAAACAAATAACCGCTAAAGGTAATAATTCGGTATGCCGTACCGTAACACAAATTAAAACAGTAATTTGTGTCAACTTATCGGCAATCGGGTCTAAGAGCTTCCCTACTTCGGTTATTTGGTTGAGACGGCGAGCAATCATGCCGTCAAATAGGTCGGTTAAACCGGAAAGCAGTAATACGGCAAGTGACCAATATAACCATGTCGGATGATTGTCACTTTTCAAGTACATGACCGCAAACACCGGCAAAAGCAATAAGCGCACCAAAGATAATACATTGGGGATGGTCCATTCAAATTTTAATTTTCCCATCGTTTTATCACCTTAAAATTTCAGCATTGAGATTAAGGGATTATTGTCGGCTATCCAACTTGCCAAAAAACTGTTTTTCAGATTTTCTGCCGTAAAGGGACCGGTTGTGCTACCGGAGGTGATAATAAGTTGTATAACTGTGACGGCCACCAATGATAAAACGCAGCCTTTGACAAGACCGAGTAACAAACCAAGTGTTCCGTCTACTTGACGAATTAACGGCAATTTCGAAACGGGTTTTACCAGTTTTCCTAGTAAAGCCACAATCAACAACAGTAGCAAGAATAAAATTAGAAATGCAACAAAGCGTAACAAAGTTACCACAATGGGACGAATAATTTGGCTGATGATTGTTTCCGTAACCGCAGTAACGGTGTTTTCTGTTTTTTCGGTGATGGTTGCTAACGTGTTTTGAACATTTTCGTTTTTAGAGAGTGCTGTTTTTAAGAAATCGGGTAACGTATCCAGCACACCTTCCACCTTTTCCGTAACGGTGTTGCCGGCATTTTCTGTAAATGCGGTGCCGATGCTTTGGCGAATACCCTCGTCAATAAAGCCATCGTAGACAAACTTAGCAACCGTTTGGCTTAACGACAAAGCAACTAAAAATGCAAAAACGTATCCTGCTAATTGAATGGCCGTTCGAATAAAGCCACGACGGTAACCTAAAATTAAAGAAATTACCAGCAACAAGATAACAATACCATCTAAAATCCAATTCATTCTCTTTCTCTCCTTTTCTAAGACACGCGTTCCAATTGGCTTAATGTGAGTAATAACGGTTCGTTGCGATATTCTGTTATCAATAAAGAATCCGGTGAAACCTCTTTTTTACCTTGATAACTTTTTTTACCGAAGATGTGGAGATG
>JAGBSU010000034.1 GCA_017631705.1 Clostridia bacterium
AAGATAAAGCGGCAAGAATTGCGTTTATTGATTTGGTGCGGTATTGCAAGGCAGACGTTATTTTGACACACAGCCCGCATGACTACAATCCCGACCATATGCTGACCAGCAAAATTATCAACGACATTCCGGTAATGATTCCGATTGCCAAAATTCATACGAAAAATAAACCATACGATAAAATCCCGATTATTGCTTACTTTGAGCCGCTCAACGGATTAGGATTTGTGCCGACGGAGTTTGTGGATATTTCGGATTATATTGAAATAAAGAAAGCCATGTGCTACGAGCATCAAAGCCAAATTAGCTGGATGCAAGATAACTACAAGGATACTCTCGGTGATAAAGATTTCTTTGAAAATACTGAAGTGATGGCACGTTTTAGGGGCATTCAATGCGGCGTGCAATACGCCGAGGGCTTTCGCATGGCGAACGACGCATTCCGCGTTGTCCCCCATCGCGTTCTTCCGTAAACTATGAAAGTAGAAAGAAAAGAACACCCGATTTTCGGGGAAACCTTGTTTTTATCACACGAGAAATTGGTAGTGGGAATCCCACTGCATTTTGGCATTCGTATTTCGTATCTTTCGTATGACGGTAGCGATAATTTGTTTTTCGAACAACCCAACGATATGGTTGAGTTATCCACTCCCGACGGTTGGCGCGTGCGAGGTGGTCACCGATTATGGTTGGCTCCGGAAAGCAAAGATTGCTATTTTCCCGATAATCTGGATATTTCGTATGAGTTAACAGAAAATGGCGTTATTTTACATCAACCAACTGACCCGTGGTTACAGATAACAAAAAGCATGACCCTTTCATTTTTATCGGAAAATCAGGTGCAAGTAACCGGCACCGTGACCTATTTAGGCGACGGTGTGTGTCGTTGTTCGCCGTGGGGTATCACCTCCGTGGCAGCCGGCGGTGTCCAACACATTCCCCTGCCGGAGATAACCAAAAGCTCTGCCCCGGTGCATACGATCACTTCGTGGTATTACACAGATCTTGGTGATGCTCGTGCGGAATTTAACAAAAACAGTATTACGCTACGGCATGCTACCGGTCAATCAAATTTCAAGATCGGGGTCGGGCATCCCGCCGGACCGGTCACCTATACCAACAAAGGTGTTGTTTTTGAAAAAGCATATACGCTACAACCGGATATGCTTTATCCCGACGGGGGTGTTTCTTATGAAACCTACATGTGTAACCACATGGTAGAATTGGAAAGTTTAGCACCACTTTATGATTTGAAAAGTGGCGACTCTGCTTTTCACACAGAAATTTGGAAGCTCTATAAAGACGAATAACAAGGTGTCCTCTTGGCAAAAGAGGTCTTGTGCAACGAATCTAAAAAATAAGATTTCCACAATGAAACACCGCCGCAACCAATATGGTTGCGGCGGTGTTTTTTAGAGCAGTTAAACAACTCATCCAATGTTAAATTATCAATCTTGGCTTGTACTTTTAAGAACGCTTGATTTTTCTTTTGCGCAGTAACAGAACCG
>JAGBSU010000035.1 GCA_017631705.1 Clostridia bacterium
CGGTGGCACAATTCATTGCCATTATTTATATGCTCACGGCATTGGAATTTTCTACATGGCAGACCGGTTTGCTTGCTTCTTTTGCATTGCCGGACTTGGTATTTACCGTACCGTTACTGATTGGTCGTGTTTTTATTTGGGTTTCGGTTGCCATGACAGTAATTGCCGGTGCAGAATACGTGTGGCTTAATCGTCATTATTTTACTGATGAAAAATAAGTGTAGATTTTTTCAGAAAATCTGCTATAATAGAAATAACAACAGAAAAAATTGCGTTGAACGGAAGAAGTACCTGTGTTCTTTTGCACCAGAGAGAGGCGGTCATCGGCTGTAAGCTGCCTTGGCAAACCCACGGTGAAATGCATCCGCGAGCAGATGGGGGGAACCTTTTTTCAGTATCCCCATCCGGCAAGCCACCGTTATCGGTTTTGAGTAAAACATCGAAGTGGAACCGTGCTTTGCACCTTCGTTGCGTGTGTCGCAACGAAGGTGTTTTTTATTTGTATACGGTTTTGCAGATATTTCATAAGGAGGGTTTTTCTTGTTTGATAGATTACGCGAAGATATTGCCGTGGTGCGTGAACGTGACCCGGCAGCTTGCTCGACTTTGGAAATCGTGTTTTTATACAACGGTTTTAAAGCGGTTCGTTCGCACCGTGTGGCGAACTGGTGTTATCGGCATGGTATGAAACTATTAGCACGTTATGTTTCTCAGCGTTGTGTGCGCCGTACCGGTATTGAAATTCACCCTGCCGCTACCATCGGTCGTCGGTTGTTTATTGACCACGGCACCGGTGTGGTGATTGGGGAAACCACCATCATCGGTGACGATTGTACGCTGTATCAAGGTGTCACCTTGGGTGGTACGGGTAAGGATAAAGGAAAGCGTCACCCCACGCTCGGCAACAATGTGATGGTTGGTGCCGGTGCGAAAGTTCTCGGCCCGATTGAAATCGGTAACGATGTTCGTATTGCCGCCGGTGCGGTTGTGTTGCAAGATATTCCGTCGGAATCGACGGCGGTGGGTGTTCCTGCACGTGTGGTGCGCCGCCATGGTGAAAAAGTGGTGGATTTGGACCAAGTTCACATTCCCGACCCGATTACACAGGAAATTCAGCGTTTGGAACAGCGCATCAAGGATTTAGAAAGCCAATTAGGAGGAAAATGACATGAGAATTTATAACACAATGGCTCGCCAAAAAGAAGAATTGGTTACGTTAGAGCCGAACGTTGTCCGCATCTATGCTTGTGGTCCTACGGTATATAACTATATCCATATCGGTAACGCACGGCCGCTATGCGTGTTCGATGTACTGCGTCGGTATTTGGAGTGGCGCGGTTACACCGTAAAATTTGTGCAGAACTTTACGGATATTGACGATAAAATCATTCGCCGTGCCAACGAGGAAGGTGTGACGTATGACGTCATTGCCGAACGATATATCGATGAATTCCGTGTGGATGCTACCGGTCTTGGTGTGAGAGAAGCCACTATGCATCCGCGTGCCACCGAAAACATCGATGAAATTATCGATATTGTTCGTACTTTGGAAGACAAAGGATATGCGTACCGCGCGGATAACGGTGATGTGTATTTCCGTACCCGTCGTGATGCCGAATACGGCAAACTGTCGCACCAACCGATTGACGATTTGGAATCCGGTGCGCGTATCGGCGTGGGTGAAGAAAAAGAAGACGCTTTAGATTTCGCGTTATGGAAAGCCGCAAAGCCGGGCGAACCGGCTTGGGATTCTCCGTGGAGCGAGGGCCGTCCGGGTTGGCATATTGAATGTTCTGCTATGGCTCGGCGTTATTTGGGCGAATCCATTGATATTCACTGCGGCGGTCAAGATTTGATTTTCCCGCACCACGAAAACGAAGTAGCGCAAAGCGAATGCTGCAACGGTGTACCGTTTGCACGGTATTGGATGCACAACGGATATATTAATGTTGATAACAAAAAAATGTCAAAATCTTTGGGTAATTTCTTTACGGTGCGTGATGTAGCGGAACAATTCGGCTATGAACCGATTCGCTTTTTCTTGATTTCTTCGTCGTATCGCAGCCCGATTAACTATAACCAAGAAAGCATCGAGCAAGGCAAAGCCGCATTGGCACGGTTGTATAACTGCCGTGACGCGCTGGAATTTGCACTCAAAAATGCACCCGACGGAGAAGCTGACGAAGCGGTCAAAGCTTTCTGCGCGGCACGCAAAGAACAGTTTATCACCGCTATGGACGACGATTTGAACACTGCAGACGGTATTGCGGCGTGGTTTGAACTTGCCAAAGATTGCAACGTGATGATTGCAAACGGCAACGTAACCAAAGGTAGCTGTGAAGAAGCGTTAGGTTTGTTTAACGAGTTTGCCGATGTGCTCGGTTTGTTATATGCTCGCCAAAACGACGGTGACGATTCCGAAATCGAAGCATTGGTTGAACAACGCCGTGCGGCACGTGCTGAGAAAAATTGGGCGGAATCTGACCGCTTGCGTGATGAACTCAAAGCCATGGGCGTTATTGTGGAAGATACACCGCAAGGCATGAAATGGCACCGCGCATAAAGTGACGGTTTTAGGACATTCTATTTCCAAAACGAGAAAAGCGAGGAAAAAAGAATGTTTTCGAAAACTGAATCTATCACCATGACATTGTCTGGTGTGAACGATGCTGCCGCACAACACGCCGCGGTCAAAGCACTGCGTCAGGTTGACGGGGTAAAATATGCTGCGGTGAACCGCCGTTTATCGGTGGCAGAGGTGACGTTTTCACCCAAAAAGACCACGGTGGATACCATTACACAAGCGTTGGCTCAAGCCGGTTTTTCGGTGTTGTGATGCTTGTTCAAAAAAAACACTTGCTTTTTTTTGAATCATATGGTATATTACAAATAGTAATAATGATTTTAGTAAAGGAGTGGGGCAACCCACTCCTTTGCGTTTGCGAACGGTGGTTACTGCATACGATGGCGCAACCAAAGAAAGCAAGCGGCGGTAACGTTGCATCGGTTTGCCGTGTTTTGGCAGAACCTGCGGCCGAACAATTAGGATTATCTATTTGGGACGTCCGTTTTGTCAAAGAAGGTACAGACTGGTTTTTACGGATTATGATTGATAAACCGGAAGGCGTTACCATCAACGATTGTGTCGATATGACACATCTGATGAATCCGATTTTAGACAAAGCCGACCCGATTGCCCAATCCTACTGCTTGGAAATCATGTCACCGGGTATTGAACGGGAACTTACCCGTCCGGAGCATTTTTCGGCATACGAGGGCGAGCTTGTTGCCGTAAAACTGATTCGTCCCGATGAACACGGTGAGCGCGAGCTGGTCGGCGTTCTCCTGCAAGAGGGCGAAGGTATGGTTTGTATACAAACCGAAGAAGAGGAAACACGCACCATTTCCCACAAGGACATTGTCACGGTACACGTCGTGGATATGTGGGATGAAGATACAATAACGGAGGAATGACACAAAATGACTAACAACGCAGAATTTTTTGACGCTTTGCGTCTGCTGGAAAAAGAAAAAGGTATCGATGGCGAATACTTATTGGAAAAAATCCGTGCCGCTATTATTTTGGCAGTGAAAAAAGATTACGGCGGAAAAGAAAACATTCGCGTGATTATGGATTCGCAAACCGGTGAATTTTCGGTTGCGTTGCTCAAAACCGTCGTGGAAGAAATAAACGACCCGGACGAAGAATTGTTACCCGAAGAAGCGGTTCGCTATTCCAAAAAAGCCAAGGTGGGCGATGTGGTGGAAATTGCTTTGGAAACCAAGCAATTCGGCCGTATTGCCGCACAAACCGCTAAGCATGTCATTCGTCAAGGCATTCGTGAAGCGGAACGCGGTCAAAAATTCTTGGAATTCCAACGCCACAATCAAGAATTGGTGACAGCACTTGTTTCCCGTGTGGACCCGAAAACTGGTGCCGCCACAGTGGAAATCGGCAAATCCGAAGCGGTGCTTCCCAAAACTGAACAAGTCGGCGAAGAAGTGTTGCGTGAGGGTATGCGGATTAAAGTATATGTGGTGGATGTTAAGGACAGCGAAAAAGGTCCGCGCGTACTGATTTCCCGTACTCACCCCGGATTAGTCAAACGGTTGTTTGAAATGCAGGTGCCTGAAATTTTTGACGGCACGGTGGAAATTAAAGCGGTTTCCCGTGAGGCAGGTTCTCGTACCAAATTAGCGGTGCTGGCTCACGATGAAAATGTGGATGCCGTAGGTGCTTGTATCGGTGCCAAGGGTGTTCGCGTAGCCGAAATCGTGGAAGAACTCGGCGGCGAAAAAATTGATATTGTCGAATACAGCGAAAATCCCGAAGAATTTGTGGCGGCGGCCTTAGCACCTGCTAAGGTTGTCAGCGTGGAAGTTGACCCCGACGGTGCTAAGGCTTGCCGTGCTACGGTGCCGGATGCACAGTTGTCGTTGGCCATCGGTAACAAAGGTCAAAACGCTCGTTTAGCAGCCAAATTGACTGGATGGAAAATTGATATTCGCCCCGAAAGCGGATTTTACGGTGAGGGCGAAGAAGAATAATAAGGGGGAAGGGTTATGCCGGAAAAACGAATACCGTTACGCAAATGCACCGGTTGCGGCGATATGAAACCAAAAAAAGAGTTGGTGCGTGTTGTCAAAGGTCCCGAGGGAGATATTTCGTTGGACATAACCGGTAAAAAAGCAGGGCGCGGTGCGTATGTTTGCCCATGTTTAGATTGTTTGACGGCTGCCCGTAAAGCCAGACGATTGGAAAAGGCATTTTCCTGTCGCATTCCCGAAGCTGTTTACACACAGTTGGAGGAGGAATTGCAAACATATGAACAAGCGTAACCTTGTGGGATTGTTGGGGATGTGTCGCCGTGCCGGTCGGTTGACAACCGGTTTCGATGCGGTTGTTGCCTTGTGCGAAGAACCGACGGCACTGCTACTGACAGCCGAAAACGCATCACCGCGAACGGTCAAAGAATTGCGTTTTTATGCGAAACAACATCCCGTGTACGTTCTACCGCTTACCAAAGAGGAAATTGCCGATGCTATCGGTTCCCAAAAACCGGTAGCCGTACTTGCTACCGCTGATGTCGGCTTTGCCGATGCTCTGCGCACTTATGTTATAGGAGGAATTCCATTATGATGATTAAATACCGCGTCAGTGACGTTGCTAAGGATTTCGGTGTTACCGGAAAATCGGTGATTGATTTACTCGCCCGTTTTTACGAAACACCTAAAAAGAGTGCTACTGCCTTGCAAGAAGAAGAATTGGATTTGGTGTTTGAGTATTTTACGCAACAACACCAAAGCGATAATTTAGATAGTTATTTTGCCGACGCAGATGCCCGTCGTGAGGCTAAAAAGGCAGAAAAGAAATCGGAATCGGCGCCGGCACCTGTTGCTAAGGAATAACCGGAAGCCAAACCGGTATCGGGCAATGCACCGGTACCGCCTACGGCTATGCCTAAAAAGAAAGAAAAA
>JAGBSU010000036.1 GCA_017631705.1 Clostridia bacterium
ATCATGAAAAAGTTTTTAGCGTTGTTACTGGGTGGAGCGGCAGTTGCTGCTTCGGTAATGTATCTCAAAAAACGTAAACAAGAAGAAGAGGAAACCTTGTTAATCACGGAAGAGTTTGACGAGGAACTCCCCGCAGAAGAAATCGAAGAAAGCGCCGAATAAACATGAGCGAACAAGCTTTTTCCCGCACCGAGCAACTACTCGGTGCGGAAGCGTTGTCGCGCCTTGCAAATGTACGAGTAGCGGTATTCGGTATCGGTGGTGTCGGCGGTTATGCCGCCGAGGCGTTGGCACGCAGTGGTGTCGGTGCGTTGGATTTGGTGGATAATGATACGGTGTCGGTTACCAATCTTAATCGACAAATCGTGGCGTTACACAGTACGCTCGGCCAATATAAAGTTGATGTGATGAAAGCACGCATGGCGGATATTTCTCCGCAAACGACGGTGACAACACACCGTTTGTTTTTCTTGCCAGAAAATGCTGATGTGTTTGATTTTTCGGTGTACGATTACGTGGTCGATGCGGTGGATACGGTATCGGCCAAACTGGCGATTATCGAAAAGGCAGTAGAGAAGAGCGTGCCGGTAATTAGTTGTATGGGTACGGGAAACAAACTTGACCCGACGGCTTTGACGGTGACGGATATTGCCAAAACCAACGGTTGTCCGTTGGCACGTGTGATGCGCCGTGAATTGCGAGCCCGCGGTATTTCTCACGTTCCGGTAGTGTTTTCAAATGAACCGCCGCATCGTGCGACAATAGCCGAACAAGATCCTCTTTCGGGAAAAGTGCCGCCGGCGAGTGCGGTGTTTGTGCCGGCAACGGCGGGACTGCTGTTAGCACGTCAGGTGGTTTCTGAACTTTGTAAAGAATAAAAAATCAAGCGGAATTCCTACAAATTCCGCTTGATTTTTATTATAAACTATGCTACCATAATATCATCGTTTTGCGGGAGTAGTTCAGTGGTAGAACATCAGCTTCCCAAGCTGAATATGCGGGTTCGATTCCCGTCTTCCGCTCCAAACAAAAAGGCCTTAGGCTTACAGCCTAAGGCCTTTTTTATTTGTCGCTAAGACAAATAGTGAAACTATTCAGACCAAATTACACTCAACTTATTTGAGTCGGTTGGCAATTTCGTAAAGCTGGCAGTACAGTCCTTTTTTGGCAAGCAGTTCGGTATGAGTACCTTCCTCAACAATGCCTTCCTCGGTCAGTACCAAAATGCGGTCGGCATTTTGAATGGTGGAAAGGCGGTGGGCGACGGTGAGGGTGGTTTTGCCTTGTGACAACGCTTCCAGCGATTGTGCTACGGCAAATTCGCTTTCGTTATCCAATGCACTAGTAGCTTCGTCTAACAGAATAATCGGTGGGTTTTTTAAGAAAACGCGCGCAATGCTGATGCGTTGTTTTTGCCCACCCGACAACTTAACACCGCGTTCACCGACATAGGTGTCGTAGCCGCTGTGCAGTTGTTCAATGAATTCGTGGGCACCGGCTTTTTTGGCAGCAGCCATTACTTCTTCTCGTGTGGCATTCGGTTTGCCGTAAGCGATGTTTTCAAACACGGCGCCGGAAAAGAGATAGACCTCTTGCTGTACCACGCCAACAGCATTGCGTAGGCTTTTTAGGGTGTATTTTTTTACATCCTGACCATCAATTTTTACGCTGCCTGCCGATACATCATAAAAACGGGGGATGAGGTTGCATAGAGTGGTTTTACCGCCGCCGGAAGGACCGACAACGGCAATTTTTTCGCCCGCCTTAATGGAAATGTTTAAGTTGGAAAAAACGCGGTTGTGGTCATCGGGATATTCAAAAGAGACATCTTCCAAGACGATATTACCTACCGGATTTTCTAAATCGACGGCATCGGGTTCGTCAAAAATTTCGACATCGGCATCCATAATATCTAAAAAGCGTTCAATACCGGTAAGACCGCGCTGAAATTGCTCGGAAAATTCAATGATTCGACGCACCGTAGCAATAAAGGTGGTGACAAACAACAAATAAGCAACTAAGTCACCGGCATTGATTTTGCCGGCTATCATGAACAAACTACCGGCAACGACGGTGGCGGCATACATGATGCCGTCAAATAAGCGTGTCGTGGTTTGAAACGCACCCATGTAGCGATAGGAGCGTTTTTTTATGCCAAAAAATTTATGGTTGTCCGCTTCGAATTTATCCAGTTCCAATTTCTCATTTGCAAAGGCTTTAACGACTTTATGACCGAGCAAAGAATCTTCAATACGAGCGTTGAGTTCGCCGATTTGTTGGCGTTGTTCACGGAAGGTCGCTCGCATTTTTTTGTTGATTTTGCGGCAGATGACAATCATCAGCGGAATGATTAAAAAGATAATCAGGGTAAGCGGGATGTTGATGTTGATTAAAATGATAAACGAAACGACACCCTTGATACCGGCAATAAAAAATTCTTCGGGGCAATGGTGCGAAAACTCGGTAATATCAAATAAATCGTTGGTCAATCGCCCCATAATCTGACCGACCTTGGTGTTGTTAAAATAGGTGTGTGACAGCCGATGCAAGTGATGATAAGCATCCGAACGCATGGCGGTTTCAATCTTTGTACCCATGACATGACCGACATACGCCATATAATAATAGGCGGCGGCATCAATGAGGCGCAGTATAAGATATAAAATACCAATGTGCAGAACATAGGATACGGTGAGTGTGACAGTGCCGTTTAAGCCGGCATTGGTGATTTCACGCATAATCAGCGGCAACAGAATTTCACCTACCGTTGTTAGTGCGGCGCAAAACAAATCGAAAATAAGAGTGCCGATATGATGTTTGTAGTATGGTAAAAAGTGAGAAATTAGTTCGCGGTTTTTGTAGTTTCGTTGGTCTTTCATAGGTGTATCTCCTTTTATAAACTTAATTATAATACATTTCCCGCCGTTATTCAACGGATTTTTGAAAAAAGCGAGGCACAAAGTGCCTCGCCGGATTACAATTCTTTTTCAATTAAGTCGACCATGATGCGGGTATTCAAATCCAATGCGGGTAAGGGGTATATGGTTTTGACATAACCGCGGAAAAATCGGTCTTTGTAATAGTTGACGGCATCTTCTTTGCTACCACCGTTTTGTAAAATCTTTTTAATGTCGTTGACTACTTCGACGATGGTGTGCTGGTAAATATCCAAATATAGTTTGGTTTCTTCGGCATTGAGAATACCGTAGTGAGGGGAAAGCACGTAGTCAATATCCAACGTTTTCATTTTTGCAATAGATTCCAACGTGAGTTGATAGCCAATTAAAAACAGTGGCATGACTACACCGTCGCCGACATAGACACCGGTGGTTTCCGAACCTAACAACAATTTTTTCTCGGGGCAATAATAGCCGATGGAGCAACGAGTATGACCGGGGAAGGGGACGGCAACAAAGGTGAGGTCGCCGACAGACAGGCGGTCCCCGTCTTTGACGGGGATATCGACACACAGCGTGTCGGTTAAATCTTCGTAATCGTGTATGCCGAGCAAAGCGGCGAATTTTCTATCCAAATCCCGCATGACGGCTTTCGCTGAGTCTTTGGCGAAGATTTTGGCAGCATATTCACCGGCGACAATTTTGGCAGAGGGATATTGCTTTTTCACGTAGGCAGCACCCAACGCATGGTCGTAGTGAGAATGGGTTAAAAATATATAATCGAGCGGGCGATTACCTAAAAGGCTTTTCACCTTTTCGGCAACGGCAGTGCCGGTAAAAGCAAACCCTGAATCGTAAAGAATTGCCGTGGCGCCGGTATCTATTAAAAAAGCGCTGTCTGCCGGCACGGCACGTACGTCGGTGATGGAGATGTCTAACATATGATAACTTCCTTTGCAAAAAACGCCGCACCGTATTGGTGCGGCGAAACATCATTCTTCTAAAATATAGACGTTGACCGGACGGCGACCAAAGGCATAGCAATCGTCAACCGTGTCCATGTATAAGTCAACCAAAATCTTATTTTTGAGCAACGAACCGCCGGTATCCGAAGCAATGCCATAGCCGTACACATAGCCGTTTTCGGAAACGACAAACAATTTGGTACCGTAGGGAATGACTTTCGGGTTAACCGCAATCGTGCCGATGGCGGGGGTAGTACCGGTAGAGGTACGAGCGCCTTCTTTGGCGGTATACGCACATGCGATACCCTGCATAACTTTTTTGTATTTTACGGGCACACCGTTTTCGTTGAGTTCCAACGCCACAGGAGGAACCGCATCGGCACCGTTGCCAATGATAGCGATTTCGTTCACAGGTTGGGTGGTAAGTGTTTCACTGACCAGTTCGGAACGAACCAGTTTACCGTTTTCGTAGTAATCGTGGTAAACATAGGTTTTTTCACCGTTTACACCGGTACGTTCGGTAACACGAGCGCCTGCCGGTACGGTATCGGAATACCGCAAGGTGGTTAAATAGGGGACAGGCTCGGTAACGATGCGTTTTTCGTAAGCGGTTTTCTCGACATAGATGTTCGTGGCACCGGTTAAGACATCGGTGTGGTTTAAGTTGGTAACATCGTGCGAAGTAGAGGAAACACCGGCTAACTTTAACGCGTCGGCTACCGTGCCGCCGGTCATACGCAATACTTTTGGGTCACCGTTATCGACGGTGATGCTGACATCAAAAGCACGTTCAATGCAAATGTGTTGGTCCTTTCCGTTCAAAGAGGAGGTGACCGCGTCATCGGGATTCAACATAATACCGGCACCGGACAACACGGCGGATTCCGTGCGGCCTAAGGTTAACACGGTTTTTACGGTTCCGTTATCATCAATGGTTACCGGACGTAATGAAGCGGTGATCGAGAACATCATGACCAAAGCCACTACAAAAGCACCAGCTGCTTTGACGATGGCGGGGTGTTTTTGGCAAAATTCTTTTGTTTTTGCGGCGATGTTGTTTTGCCGCAGTTTGTTACACATGCTTGAAATATTCATACAACACAACATTCGGTCGTGATACACAACCGTCCTTTCTTAGGCTGGCGAGAGTCAAACTCTTTACGCCTGCAAAAGAAAATTTCCGGTGATAGTTTGCCTCAAAACTTGAAATG
>JAGBSU010000037.1 GCA_017631705.1 Clostridia bacterium
ATCCGCAGTTGGTCTTACGGTGAGGTGAAAAAGCCGGAAACGATTAACTATCGCACCCTAAAACCGGAACGCGACGGTTTGTTCTGCGAACGCATTTTCGGGCCCACCAAGGACTGGGAGTGCCATTGCGGAAAATACAAACGCATCCGTTTCAAGGGTAAAATCTGCGACCGTTGCGGTGTGGAAGTTACCCGAGCCAAAGTGCGTCGTGAACGCATGGGCCATATTGAATTGGCTGCTCCCGTGTCTCACATTTGGTATTTTAAAGGAATCCCCTCTCGCATCGGCTTGTTGTTGGATGTTTCGCCTCGTTTGTTGGAACAAGTGCTGTATTTTGCCTCGTATATCGTGACAGATCCCGGCACCACGCCGTTACAATCTAAACAAGTGTTGAGCGAAAAAGACTACCGCGACATGCGCGAAAAATACGAAGACGATTTCGACGCTGGTATGGGTGCCGAGTATGTCAAAAAACTACTCGCTGCTATTGATTTAGAGCAACTTTCCACCGAACTCAAAGAAGAACTTGATGGTGCCAGCGGTCAAAAACGCGCTCGTTTGTTAAAGCGTTTGGAAGCGGTGGAATCCTTCCGTTTGTCGGGCAACCGCCCCGAATGGATGATTTTAGATGTTATCCCGGTTATTCCGCCGGATATTCGTCCGATGGTTCAGTTAGATGGCGGTCGCTTTGCCACCTCCGACTTGAACGATTTGTATCGCCGCGTCATCAATCGTAACAACCGGTTAAAACGGTTATTGGAACTCGGTGCTCCGGATATCATCGTCCGTAACGAAAAGCGTATGCTTCAAGAAGCGGTGGACGCGTTGATTGATAATGGCCGCCGTGGCCGTCCTGTTACCGGCCCCAACAACCGTTCGTTGAAATCCTTATCCGATATGCTCAAAGGTAAACAAGGTCGTTTCCGTCAAAACTTGCTTGGTAAACGTGTTGACTACTCGGGTCGTTCGGTTATCGTTGTCGGTCCGGAACTCAAAATGTACCAATGCGGCTTGCCCAAAGAGATGGCACTTGAATTGTTCAAACCCTTTGTCATGAAGCGCTTGGTGGAAACCGGTGCCGCCGGCAACATCAAAACCGCACGTAAGATGGTGGACCGTGTCCGCCCCGAAGTGTGGGATGCGTTGGAAATTGTGATTAAAGACCATCCGGTTATGTTAAACCGCGCCCCCACATTGCACCGTTTGGGTATCCAAGCCTTTGAACCGGTGTTGGTGGAAGGCCGCGCTATTAAACTGCATCCGCTTGTTTGTACCGCTTTTAACGCCGACTTTGACGGCGACCAAATGGCTGTGCACGTACCGCTATCTGCCGAAGCACAAGCCGAAGCCCGTTTCTTGATGTTGGCTGCCGGCAACTTGCTCAAACCGTCCGACGGCCGTCCCGTGGCAGTTCCCACGCAGGACATGGTGCTTGGTTCCTATTACTTAACGGTAGAAAAACCGGGTGCTTTGGGTGAAGGCAAGGTGTTCCGCGATGTCAATGAAGCCTTGATGGCTTACGGTTGCAACGCTGTTTCCCTGCACGCTAAAATCAAAGTACGCCGCACCATGACCATTAACGGTAAGGAACAGTCTCGTTTGGTGGAAACCACCGTCGGCCGCATTATCTTCAACCAACCCATTCCGCAAGATTTGGGATTGGTGGAGCGTAAAACCGATGACGATATGTTCCAATACGAAGTTAACGGTATTGTTAAGAAAAAGCAATTGTCGCAAATTATTGACAAATGCATCAAAGTTCACGGTCCTGCCCGCACCTCTGAAGTGTTAGATGCTATCAAAGCACAAGGGTATAAGTATTCCACACGCGGTGCCTTGACCGTTGCCGTTGTCGATGCCTCTATTCCGCCGGAGAAAAAGCAATTGATTGCCGAGGCGGAAGAAAAGGTGGAACAAGTCACCGATTTGTATAACCAAGGTTTGCTCTCCAACGAGGAGCGTTATCAAGAGGTTATTAAAACCTGGAACGCCACCACCGATAAAGTAACCGATGCCTTGAAGGATAACTTAGACCCGTTCAACCCCATCCACATGATGGCGGATTCCGGTGCTCGTGGCTCTATGAGTCAGATTCGTCAGTTGGCCGGTATGCGTGGTTTGATTGCCAACACCTCCGGTCGTACCATCGAAGTTCCGATTCGTGCTAACTACCGTGAAGGTCTTAACATTTTGGAATACTTTATTTCTTCTCGTGGTGCTCGTAAAGGTTTGGCAGATACCGCTTTGCGTACTGCTGACTCCGGTTATTTGACCCGCCGTTTGGTTGACGTTTCGCAAGACGTTATCATCCGCGAAGCCGATTGCGGCACACATGAAGGTATCGAAGTACGCGACATCAAAGACGGCAAAGAGATGATTGAACCGCTCACCGAGCGTTTGGTCGGCCGTTATTTGACGGATGATTTCATTCATCCCCAAACCGGCGAATTGATTTGCAGCGCCGACAAGATGATGAACGATGCTGATGCCAAACGCATTGACGCCGTTCTCCGCGAACTTGCCACCGACAAAGAAACCGGTGAAGTGGACGAAACCAAGGTTCACATTAAAGTCCGTTCCGTATTGGCATGTAAAGCCGGTCAAGGCGTTTGTGCCAAATGCTACGGCTCCAACCTGGCTACCGTTGACCCCGTCACGGTGGGCGAAGCAGTTGGTATCATCGCTGCCCAATCCATTGGCGAACCCGGTACTCAGCTTACCATGCGTACCTTCCACACCGGTGGTGTTGCCTCGGCAGAAGATATCACGCAAGGTTTGCCGCGTGTTGAAGAACTGTTTGAAGGCCGCAAACCGAAATCCCTTGCCATTATTTCCGAAATCGACGGTGTGGTGCGTTTGGGTGAAGAAAAGAAAAAACGTGTTATTTACGTTACGTCACAAGACACCGCAAACGTCGACGAACGCAGTTATCCGATTCCCTTTAACTTCCGCATTCGCGTACACGACGGCGACGTTGTCAAAAAGGGAGACCGCTTAACCGAAGGTTCTATCAACCCGCACGACATTCTTGCTGTCAGCGGTGTGGAAGCGGTGCAAAATTACTTGATTCAAGAAGTACAACGCACCTACCGTATGCAAGGTGTTGACATCAACGACAAACACGTGGAAGTTATTGTTCGTCAAATGATGCGCAAAGTTAAGGTTGACGAAGCCGGCGACACCTATTTGTTGGCAGGCTCTCAAGTTGACCGCAGCCAATTCGACGAAGAAAACGCTCGTGTGCGCGCTCGCATCGAAGCTGGTGAAATTCACCTCAAAGAAGCGACCTGTTCGCCGGTGTTGCTGGGTATCACCAAAGCCTCGTTGGCAACTGATTCGTTCTTGTCGGCTGCCTCGTTCCAAGAAACCACACGCGTGTTAACCGATGCCGCTATCAAAGGTAAGGTCGACCCGTTACTCGGTTTGAAGGAAAACGTGATTATCGGTAAACTTATCCCTGCCGGTACCGGTATGCCGGTCTACAACAACATCGATGTGGTTAACACCCACGCTTCCAGCAACGACCCCTATGTTGCGGCTCTCCGCAGTATGTTGGAAGACGATGCCGAACCGGAAACAATGCCGGAAGACGTTCCCGACGAAGAATAAGTAATAAAAAAGAACCGACTTTGGTCGGTTCTTTTTTTATTTGTTTTATCAGTAGCCAAGCATTATGCCCATTCAGCATGTTTCATTCCTTTTTGTCTTGTGTTTCTTCCAAGGCTTGTAATACTTCGCGCAAAGTTTCCAACGAGGTAAGCCCCGTCTTTTGTTTCACAGCAAAATACGGTTTACTGCCTGCACTAATCATAACGCGTCCTTTGAGAACAGCAGATAATTTTGCTCCAATTTGTAAATCCAGCGTTCGCTGATATAAGAGCAATGTATCCCCGTTTTGCTTAATCTCATAAATGCCGGCATTGGCCGCCATGTTGCGAAGCAATGCCACCTCAACCAACCCCTGTACTGCTTCAGGCGGTTCACCGAAACGGTCGATCAGTTCGTCATACACATCCAACGAATCCTCTTCGGTGCGAATATCGGCAATGCGGCGGTAAATATCTAACCGTTGGGAATTAGCGGAAATATAACTTTCGGGAATGTGTGCCGAAACCGGCAAATCAATCAAACATTCCGCTTCGCGGCGGTTGTCCGTTGTTCCTTTTTCCTCGCTGACCGCTTCTTCCAACAATTTTAAATACAAATCGTAACCAACAGCCTCCATGTGACCGTGCTGTTGCGCACCCAATAAATTCCCTGCCCCGCGTATTTCCATATCGCGCATCGCAATACGGAAACCGGCACCGAATTCCGTAAACTCCCGAATAGCCTCTAACCGTTTGGTAACCACCTCGGTCAACACTTTGCCACGCAAAAAGGTCAAATAGGCAAAAGCTCGGCGAGAGGAGCGCCCCACTCGGCCACGCAACTGATGTAGTTGGGACAAACCGAAACGGTCGGCATTTTCAATAATCAGCGTATTGACATTGGATACATCTACACCGGTTTCAATAATGGTGGTACAAACCAATATGTCAATTTCGTGGTCAATCACTTGCCGCCAAATATCCGACATTTCTTCTTCGGACATTTTTCCGTGGGCAAAAGCCACTCGTGCTTCGGGGATTCGCATCTGCACACCGGCAGCACAGCGTTCAATCGTTTCGATGTTATTATGAATATAGTACACCTGTCCGCCTCGTCGCAGTTCACGGCGAATCGCATCGGTCAGCAACCCGTTATCGTGCTCTAGCACGTAGGTTTGCACCGGTCGACGGTCCTGCGGTGCTTCTTCAATAATAGACATGTCGCGAATACCGCTCATCGCCATGTTTAAGGTGCGTGGAATCGGCGTGGCAGAAAGCGTCAGCACATCGACGTGCGGTGCTAATTCTTTAATCCGTTCTTTTTGAGAAACGCCAAACCGTTGTTCTTCATCGATAATAAATAATCCTAAGTCATGAAAGCGCACATCTTTGGAAAGCATCCGATGCGTACCGACCAAAATATCCAACTTCCCTGTCGCCATATCCCTCAGAATTTTTTCTTGTTGTTTCGGTGTACGGAAACGGGACAGCATTTCAATCTGTACCGGAAATCCCTCAAAGCGTTTGAGTAAGGTGTTATAATGCTGAAAAGCTAAAATGGTGGTCGGCACCAAAATCACACATTGCTTGCTTTGCGACACACATTTGAACGCTGCACGCAAGGCTACTTCGGTTTTTCCGAACCCAACATCGCCGCACAGCAGACGGTCCATCGGAACCGGTCGTTCCATATCGGCTTTGATTTCCTCTACACACCGTAGTTGGTCTTCGGTTTCTTCAAATTCGAAATGTCGTTCAAAATCGTATTGCCATTCGGCGTCGGGGTCAAAGGCAAAACCGGGGCTGGACATTCGTTGTGAATATAACTGTATCAACTCTTTGGCAATGTCTTTGACGGCACTGCGTACGCGTGCTTTTGTTTTTTGCCACTCTTGCCCGCCTAATCGGTGTAGGCGTACCTTTACTTCGTCTTTTGTACCGATGTATTTTGACACCAAATCCAACTGCGTGACGGGAACATACAGCGTATCGCCTTTATCGTATTGCAGTTTCAAATAATCCTTCAAAACACCTTGTACTTCTAAACGGTGAATCCCTTCATACACACCGATACCGTGAGCAGCATGTACAATATAATCCCCCACCGTCAGTTCCGATAAACTATGGATTTCCGCACCGGCACGACGGTTCAATCGCCGTCTTTTGTGCGGTGGGTTCAGCCGCCCATGGGTAATCACGGTAAATCCCGTTTCAGGGAATTGAGCACCGGCGGAAAGTCCGCCCCTCATTACCAAGACCTGCCCCGATACCGGTTTTTCGGGCGACGGCGCATACAAAGCGGGAATCCCTTTCTTTTGTAAATCCTCTGCCAACAATTTGGCGTTCTTTTCTTCAGCACCCGCCAACACCACGCAAGCGCCGCGGTGTTGCAAATACTCCTCCAAATCCTCACACAACAGCGAAACGCTACCCGACCAAACCGGCAATTGACGGCAGTTGAATGCATATAACCCTTTTAACGGCAACTCGTTATTGCTGTGAGGAAAAGTTTCCATTAGCACCGTGGGATGTTGTTCAAATGTGTTCAACACATCTTCCCAATCCGCTTGATAGTGACACAATTCTTTACAAAGTAAATTTTCCTCTAACAACGCTTGTATGCTTTCTTGTAATTGCCACTGCGCTGCACGCATCCGTTCGCGCACCTTGGCACTTTCCGAAACGACAATCAGGGCATCCTCGGCATACGCTAACGCAGTAACCGCCTGCGGATAAATCAGCGGTAAGTATTTGTCAAGAGCCGTGGGCAAAGCACCCCCGCGCAAACGGTCAATGTCCTTTTGCAACGATTCTCGCACCGCCGCCGCGCGTTTGCCGGAAAGATTTTGCGCCAATTCTTCCAAACGACCTGCCAATTCTTCGGCAGAATCGTAGGATATTTCACCGGCAGGTGGGATATCCGCTTCCTTCAACGACTCGGTACGGCGCTGTGACAACAAATCGAACTGGGAAATCGTATCCACGGTATTTCCCCACAACTCAATACGCAACGGTGACGCATTTTGTGCCGGATACACATCCACAATTCCACCACGCACGGCAAACTGACCGGCACCCTCAATTTGGTCACAGCGTTCGTATCCTGCCGCCGATAACACCGCCGGCAAACTTTCCACCGGTAGCGTTTCCCCGGCAACCAAACGCAGGGTGCGTTCTTGTAATACTTGCGGTGGCAACGTATACCCAAACACCGCATCGACACAAGCCACCACTACGGAATAGTCGTTTTTGAGCATGCGGGAAAGCACCGCCAAGCGCAGTTGTTCGTATTCGCGCGATGAGGTATCCACTTGTCGCAACGATAATTCTCGCGACGGTAAGAGTAACGCTTCTTCCCCCAGTGCGTTTAAATCTTCACATAAACGAGAGGCTTCTGCTTCGTCTGCCACCAAAAACAGCGCCTTGCGGTTCATTTGAGAACACAAAGCGTGCGTTATCAATGCTTTATGGATGTGACCGACACCGGTCAACATAATTGGTGACTGACCGGATTTTAAATCGTTATACACCGCTGAAAAAGCAGGTGTTCCCGACAAGCCTTTTTCAAAAACAGACATGCTTCTCCTTTATCTTGAAAACGCGTTCATAGCGCCGTCTATGTTATCCGCTACAATCATTTCTGCCGCTTCGGCGGCGTTTTTGGCAGCCGATAAAACGTGCGGTGCCTCTTCCTTGGTAAACCGAGAAAGAACCCATGCCGCTAAATCGTATTCGGGGTGCGGTTTTTGCCCGACACCGACTTTAATGCGCGGAAATTGGTCACTGCCGCACAACGTAATAATACTGCGCATGCCGCGTTGACCACCATCGCTTCCTTTGCGGCGAATCCGAATTGTGCCGACATCCAGCGAAATATCATCACAAATCACCAAACAATTTTCCGGCGGTAGTTTGTAAAACTGCAACGCTTCGCGTACCGCCTCACCGCTGTTATTCATCATGGTTTGCGGCATCATTAGTAGCACTTTTTTGCCGGCAATTTCCGCTTCGGCACACAGCGATTTAAACTTTACGCGGTTAACACGCACCCTTGCTTTCTCTGCCAACGCTTCCACTGCCATAAAACCGGCGTTGTGCCGCGTGCCTTCGTATTTTTTACCAGGGTTACCCAAACCTACAATTAAAAAGTTTACCGCACCAAGCGGTGCCGATTTTCTAAAAAACATTATGTTCCCTCATTTCTATGGACCGCCGAAGTCGTCCTTCGCCAGTCTGATTTTATTATGGCAAAAAAACGTTCGCTTTGCAAGAAGATTCTTGTATTTTTAGCCACTATTTCAAAAAAAGAGCACTTGAACCATTGCAAGCGCTCTTTTTTGACTTTATGCGTATTTTTGAACAATCGCTTTCAGCGTATCCATCTTCTCCTGAATACTGTTTGCTAATTTCTATCGGTATTATCCGAACTGTTCTTTAATTTACATGACAGCGGGATAGATGCCTTTTTCCGTCATAGCCGCAATAGCATCCGAAACATCTTGTTTATCGGCGGCATAGGTCATACCGTACCAACGGTCAGCCGTACGCAACACCGTTGTTTCGGCTTCGCCGTCTGCCATGATATCGTTGACCGCAAACGGCAAGTAAAATTCTGCTTTGGCTGGATTTTGTTTTGCTGTCGTATCCAAAAAGGTCTTAAACCGTTCCTCTAAATGATCAAGCATTTCCGCCGGGAATGCCCAGGCGTTCATGGAAACCGCACAATCCGCAGGAAGCTCCTCCCATGTTTCACCTTCGTCTTCGCTGAAACTCGGTTTTCCGTCAATTTCTTGAATACGGGTGCGTTCTACCAATCCACACAATTTTCCTTGCTCGTTCACCGAACAAATACCGCGAGATACATAACCGTTTTCGGTCAGCGTGTTCTTTAAGATATAGGCAGACATCGCAAATTCCATTGATGCTCCATTTTGCGGTTTTTGCAAAAATTCTGCTAACAGTTGATAACTTTGGCGACCGTAAAAATCGTCGGCATTAATAACCATAAACGGCTCTTTCACGACACCGCGACAGCATAAAATCGCATGACCGGTACCCCACGGCTTGGTCCGCCCTTCGGGAACGGCATACCCTTTCGGCAGTTTATCCAATTCTTGATAAACGTATTCCACCGGTATCTTTTGCGCAATCCGATTGCCGAGCAATTCTTTAAACTCTTTTTCAATTTGATACTTAATGACAAACACAATTTTCCCGAAGCCGGCTTGTATAGCATCGTAAACCGAGTAATCAATCAGCAATTGTCCGTTCGGACCAACCGGTGTCAGTTGCTTTAATCCGCCGAATCGACTTCCCATACCTGCCGCCATAATAATCAATGTAGGTTTCATTAACACAATCCCTCTCTTTTGGTATATCATACCATAATTTTTACATCGCAAGCAATACCCACTCGAGCCAAAATCGTATACTTTCGCCGTAATCCTTGTAAAACCGTTTGCCTTATATACATACTACCTATTACTATACTGGGAGGAAGCAAAAATGTCAATACTTATTACCGGCGGTTACGGCTATATCGGCAGCTACACTTGTTTAGACTTGTTTGTTTCCGGTGACGATATGGTGATGCTGGATAACTTCTATAACTCCGACCCCAAAGAGGATTGCACGGCATTTTCGCGAAAATCAAATTGATGTTGTTATTTATTTTGCCGGCTTAAAGACCGTGGGTGGATCCGTTCAAAAACCCCTTGAATACTTTGACAACAATGTCAACAGCACATCGATTTTATGCTGTGTGCTAAAAGAATTTGGTTGTAAGCGCATGGTGTTCAGTTCCTCCGTTACCGTATATAGCATAAAAATCTTCCCCCACTCAACGAAACGATGTCGGTTGGCGCTGTCACGAACCCCAACGGCTATTAATCAGCAAAGACCAATAACAAAGGCACACTTCGCAAGGAAGTGTGCCTTCGTTTTACGCAAAACGAAAAATTAATCTACGTTGACACCTTTTTTGAAAAGATAGATATTGGTAACGCAGCCAAGCACCGAAACCAACGTGTAGCAAGAAATCGCTACACATATCATACTCTTTATCGTTTGAACATTCAGCGTCGTATTTGTCACAAAAAGATTCATGAACTCCGTATTAAAAAGCGCTATCAAAAACAACACCGCCAAGACGATAGCCTGACTCACAAAAAAGGCCACGGCACCAAACAACACCGAAAATCCTGTTTTGGCATTATTCATTCTATTCCCCAAAATAATCCCGGTAAACCCGCATTGTAAAATGTTAAAAAACTCCAAAAAAAGCACAAACACAAGCAAAGCGATGAGACCTACTATTGTGCTGTCATAAGCCTCAGCCACCGGCAACAACAGGTTTTTAAAAACCAACAAATTTTCCTTTGAATAATATGCCGTGAACAACACCAAAAAAACCAATGCAAAACTTACAAAAAGGGTTATAATTGCCGTTAAAAATTTTGCCAAATAGTGCGTTTCTTTTTTTATGGGTAACGTGTGTGTAAGATACGCCTCGTCACTGTAAAAATGGGCCTTAAATCTTACCCACATACGCATTATATTGTTTATTAAGGTACTGCACATCATTGAAATAGCGGCGCCTTGTGAAATTTTGCCCAAAATTTCAAGCACAAGAGAATTCCGAAAACCAAAAAACACCCTTGTCAAAATACCAAAAAATATGGCTAATATATAAAAAATGATAATCACCTTAAAAATACTTTTAAGGTCGTAATTCAGCAGTTTTTTCAACATTTGAACATCCTCCTAAAAATTTCATCAATTGAAGCATTTTCACGATTTCGAAGTTCATCGGTTTCAGCGGTTAATATAATTTCGCCGTTGTCAATAAAAATAACCGAATCCAATATACATTCAATGTCACTGATAAGGTGGGTAGAAATAATCACACTGGCACCGTCGTTAAAATTAGTAAGAATCGTATCCAAAATATACTCTCTGGTGGCAGGGTCCACACCGCCCAAGGGCTCATCAAGAATATACAGCTCCGCATTACGGCTCATAACCAGTACCAACTGCACTTTTTCTTGCATGCCCTTACTCATTTTGGCAAGCTTTTGGTGGGTGTCGAGCCCCAGCTCTTTCAAAAGTTTATAAGCCTTCTCGCTGTCAAAATTATCATAAAACTTTGCGAAATACTCTACGGTTTTTTCTACCGTCATCCCTTTGTCAAGGTATGTGCGCTCGGGTAAATACGAAATAACTTTTTTGCTTTCCACCCCAATCGGGTTTCCGTTGACAAGAATTTGTCCCGAGCTTATGGTTAACAGGTCATTAATAAGTTTTATAAGGGTGGTTTTCCCCGTACCGTTTTTACCCAAAAGACCGATTATTTTGCCACGCGGTATGGTTAGATTTACGTTTTTTAGTATCTTCTTTTCACCAAAACTTTTATTCAAATCAATACATTGCAATAATTCCATTATCGGTTTCCTCCTAAATTGTTAATAAGGAATATTACCTCGCTTTTGTCAAAGCCGATTTTTTCCATGGTTTTCATATATTTTTGTGTGATTATATCCGCATGCTCTTGTTTATGCTTGGCAATAAGTGCGATGTCTTCTGTTACAAACTTGCCGTTTGTCCGTTCCGTAAACACAAGCCCCATATCTTCAAGCTCTGTGAATGCTTTTTGCACCGTGTTGGGATTTACTTTTAGCTGTAATGCCAAATCCCTTACAGAGGGTAACCGCTCTCCCGCGGAAAACTTGCCCGATATAATATCGCTTTTCAGTTGTTCTACCACTTGAAGATAAATGGGAATACTATTTTCAAAATCAACCGCCATTTTCTTTCTCCGCTCAATGTATTACTGACTTAATACAACAATACAACGTTTTCACGGTTTTGTCAAGCGTTTACAAAAAATATGACACTTTCAAATTTTGAAAGTGTCATAAGAAACATCCGTTTTGTTATTTTCCCCAACCATTCAAGTTGGCTTTTTGAAGCGCATCGGTGATTTTTTCTGCCACATCGCCGTATTTTTCCGAT
>JAGBSU010000038.1 GCA_017631705.1 Clostridia bacterium
ATGTGGCGACCCGGAACGGGCTCGAACCGTCGACCTCTAGCGTGACAGGCTAGCGTTCTAACCAGCTGAACTACCGGGCCACATGTGGTGGAAACAACAGGGCTCGAACCTGTGACCCCCTGCTTGTAAGGCAGGTGCTCTACCAGCTGAGCTATGCTTCCGAAGAAGTCGCTGCCACTTGCGACGTTGTCTATAATACTACATACTGATGGAAATGTCAACCTTAATTTTACTTTTTTTTAAAATTATTTTTTATTCCCTCGATTGCGGATAATCTCTTCCAAATCTCCTGCTGTAAAGGTAAAAACCTTATCACAAAAACTACACGTAGTTTTTACCGTTCCGTTTTCGTCAGGTAACGAGCGAAGGTCTTCGGTGGGCATGGCCGTAAAAGCACCAATAACGCGTTCTTTAGAACACGGACAGTGATATTCGGGTTGGTAGCTATCTATCACATTATATTCAAAACCTGCCAACGCGTGCGCCACAATATCTTCCGGAGTTTTTCCCTCGGATAACATAGCGGTCATGGCGGGTAAATCGGCAATGTTTTTTTCCAAACGGTCAATCACTGATTCGGGACAAAAGGGTAATAATTGAATCAATAAACCGCCGGCGGCACACACTGTTAAATCCGGATTCACCAACACACCGAGGGCGCATACGGTGGGGATTTGTTCACTGGTGGCGTAGTACGACGTGATATCCTCTGCCAATTCGCCTGTTACCAGCGGTGTGCAACCGACATACGGTTCCGGTGCACCGGTATCACGCAACACGTACAAAAGGCCTTCGGTGCCGACAGCACCACTGACATCTAATTTACCATTATCTTTAAGTGGAATTTCCACGACCGGATTGGTGGCATAACCACGCACATTGCCCCGACCGTCCGACACGGTGACGAGTTGACCGGCAGGACCGTTACCGTTGACTTTTAAAGTGACAGAGTCTTCGGTGTTTTTGAGCATGATGCCCATCATAGAGGCGGCGGTAAGCAACCGTCCTAAAGCGGCGGTAACAACCGCCGAGGTTTGATGTATTTGTTCGGCTCTTGCCACGATATCCGTAGCATCTATTGCTAATGCCATGACCGTGGCATCTTCCGTTAAGCATCGTATAGCTTTACTCATAAACTGTGACCTCTTATTCCCCGTTTTTGGCTTGTTCTATCGTGCGGTTGTTGTGGGCAACAAAAATCAAACGCTCGCAATCGGGTGTTGGCGGTTCGGTGGTTAAATCGGCATATACTGCCACCACGTCCCAACCGGTTTGCTCTAACAAACGACACAACGTTTTTTGTGAATAGGCGCGTTCGCGAACCGTATCCTCAAAACGAGAATACGAACCTTCTTCTTCCTCGGCAAAGAAATCGAGTTGCATTTCCACTTCGTTAGTGCGGGAAATCAGACGATTGCGCCAAACACACATGACATTGGCTTCTTCGACAACAAAAATATTATCGGCAAGCACTTGTCGGTGCTTATACACACTGTTGACATCAAAAATCAACAAACCGCCCGGCTCAATAAACAACCGAACCCGACGAAAAAAGCGTGCTACATCCTCTGTTTTGCACAAGTGATTGACACTATCCATGGTACAAACGGCACCATCTGCCATACCGTACAAATCCAATTCACGCATGTCCTGTTGCAACAGCAGAACATTTCCCGAAAGCTTTTCTCCGGCTTTTGCCAACATTTCAGCAGAGCCGTCAACCCCGATGGGATCAATGCCGAGAAGCAATAATTCCCGACACAAACTACCCGAACCGCAAGCGATATCCAACACTGTTTGCGGGCGTGTGCCGTGTTTTTCAAACAGCGAAACCAAGTAAGCGGCACGGCGAGGATAGTCAACGTCGGTCATTAACCGATCGTAAAATTCGGAAAATGCTTGATAGCCACTCACGAATCCAAGTCCTCACCTTCACCCAAACGTTCAAACAACATCGTATAGGCATCGCAACCATATTGCAATGCACGGTTAACACGGCTGATGGTGGCCGTGGAGGCACCCGTTTCGTTCACGATATCGGTATAGACGGCTTTGCGGTAAAGCATGCGCGCTACCGCCATGCGCTGTGCCATAGCTTTGATTTCCGAGATAGTGCACACGTCTTCAAAAAAACGTTGGCATTCCTCACGGTCACGCAATTGCAACACAGCATCACACAAAAAATTAACATCTTTATCGTGGATTTTTAAATTCATAGCCGTTCACTCCATTCAGCACTTTTTTATATTGTAACACAATAAAGCGTGAAAGTAAAGGTTAATTTTGCAACATCTCTTTTGCCGCTTGTAAGTTAGCAGCGGTTACCGTACCACCGATAATACGCGCCAGTTCTTCTTCCCGTTCGGTGTTTTGAAGCGGTGTGACACTGGTATAGGTGCGACCGTCTTTGACCGCTTTACTGATGAGGAAATGTTGTTCGGCGCGGGCGGCGATTTGAGCCAAGTGTGTGACACACAATACTTGACGGTGACGACCTTTGTTTACTGTTTCGGCAGTTTGGCGCAAGCGAATACCGACTTTTTGCGCCGCTCTGCCGCTGATACCGGTATCAATTTCATCAAAAATCAAGGTATCCACCTCATCGGCATCGGCTAACACGGATTTTATTGCCAACATAATCCGAGAAAGCTCGCCACCGGAGGCAATACGCGACAAGGGTTTTGGTGGTTCGCCAACGTTGGCGGACATTAAGAATTCCACCGCATCAGCACCGGTCGGCGACAACGGCGCCGGTTGGCAATCGATTTGAAGCGATACGTGCGGCATATCCAAAAAGGCAAGTTGTTCACCGACGGTTTTGGCAAAACGTCGGGCAGTTTCCTGCCGTTTCCCAGTGAGTTCTTCTGCCGCGCGAGACGCGACAGCGTGTAGTTTTTGTTCTTGTTCGGTTAATGTTTTGATATGTTCATCGGATA
Source organism: Clostridia bacterium (assembly GCA_017631705.1). GTDB lineage: Bacteria > Bacillota > Clostridia > Oscillospirales > Acutalibacteraceae > RGIG3009. Next base: position 2,937 of record JAGBSU010000038.1, read on the forward strand.
ATTCGATTTGACGCAATTGCGCGCGTGCATTTTCGGCAAACGTCAACACTTCCTCAGCGGTAGTGCCGTATTTGGCAAATAAGCGCCGTAAAACTTCCCAACGGTTTTCTGTTTCGTCTGCTTCGCGGGGGTCAAAATCCAGTAACGATGCCACTTCTTTGACCTCGTCTGCTGCCGCCACAAATTCGTATAAAGAATTTTGTAATTGTTCAAACGCCGTTTGTGCTTGGTCCATATACTGTGCGGCATGCCCTATCGAGGAAACCGCTTGTTCACCGAGCGACAAAGCACCCTCGACACCATCACCGCCAAACAACAACAGTTGCGCTTCCCGCAAGCGAGAAACAATTTTTTCGGCGTTGCGGTACAACGTGCGGCGTGAAGCGATTTCTTCTTCCTCACCCACGTGCAAGTCTGCGGCTTCAATCTCTTCAATTTGATATTGCAGTAAATCCATACGGCGTGCTTTTTC
>JAGBSU010000039.1 GCA_017631705.1 Clostridia bacterium
ACACCTGGCGAAGACGGTCTCGGTTTCCTTGTATCGGCGGCAAGCTATCTTGTTCCACGCAACGCAAAGTCAAGCCCTGTTCTTTTGCACGGGTTTGTAGTAAAAACACCGCTTCTTGCACCTCGGCAAACACGTCCATTTTAGAAAAGGATATGGTTTTTGATTGACTTTGAAGTCGCGAAAAATCTAACAATTCTTCTACCATACCGGTAAGGCGTTCCGCTTCGTCACTGATAACCGACAAACCCTTTTGCATTGTTTCACTGTCTTGGCTATTGGATTTTAAGGTTTCACCCCATCCTTTGATAGCGGTCAGCGGTGTACGCAACTCATGCGAAACCGACGAAATAAATTCATTTTGCAAGCGCTGTGAAGTTTCCACCCGTTCCGCCATTGTGTTGATAGTATCGCACAAATCGCCTATTTCATCGTTATATACCTTTTGAATACGATACGAATAATCACCCTGTACAATTTTTTCTGCCGCGCTGCCGATTTCTAACAACGGTTTCAAAAGTCCGTTGACGAAATACATACTGGAAAGCACAACAAAAAACACAACCGCCAAGCCGAAAGCAACCATGGCAGAGGAAACCAATGTAACTTGTTTATCCACCAAATCCAAGGCCACCAAAAAACGGATGGCACCGACCGCACTATTATCTTCTTTGGTTATCAGCATCGTGACAGCAATAATATTTTGACCAAATTCGTTTTTTCCGTTCCAAACACCCATCGGTTTTTTATCACCGATTGCCAACGATTGCAGCGCCTCTTGATAATCAAGAGAGGGTTGTGATGTCGGCAAAAAGCCGGTAGAACTTGCTAAAATCTTTCCCTGCATATTGAGAATTTGAAATTCCATTTTATCGCGTTCCATAAAGGATTCCATGTATGTTTTAGTATTTTCTTCAAAGGTGAAATCCACATCGTTCACGCTGAGACTAAGCATATCCGAAAGAGAATTGGCACGGGTGTACAAGTTGTTTTGTACCTGCTGATAATAGTAAGAGCGAATCGTAAGGGCAATAGCCACTTCTAAAATAATTAACAAGAGAATAACAACGCCAAGCCCGTTTATCAGCCAGCGTCGTGTAATTCTTTTGAACAGCATTGGTTATCCCTCCTTTGGTTGGAAACAGCCGCTCCCATTATTGCCAAGAATATCCTTTCCCCCATACTGTTTGAAGATGTTGAGGTTCGGATGAGTTTTGCTCAATTTTCATACGCAAACGGCGGATGTTGACATCCACTATTTTTTCATCGCCGTAATTTTCATCACCCCATACCTGTTTCAAAATTTGTAACCGGCTGAGTGATTGACCGGGGTGTTCCAGAAAATATTGCATGATTTGAAATTCTAATTGTGTCAGTTCAATCAAAACACCGGATCTTTTCAGAGTACGATATCGCAAATTCAAGACAAATTCTCCCGAAATCAGCTCTTCCGGCAAGATGGAACGGTCATCCGCCGTACGCGAAACGCGGCGGTCTAACGCCTCTATCCGTGCCATTAACTCGGAAGGACTGAACGGCTTGGTAACATAGTCATCAGCGCCCAATTTCAGAGCTTGAATTTTTTCCTCTTCACGGGAAAGGGCAGTCAACATAATAATACCGATAGTGGTGCTCTGACTGCGTAATCGTTCGCACACTTGAAAACCGTTCATGTACGGTAACATCACATCCAAAACAGCCAAAACGATTTCCCCTGAATGCTGTGCGTACAATTCTAACGCTTCTTCGCCGTTAGCGGCCTCTAAGACACTGTAACCGCAATTCTTTAGGTTAATGCTGACAAACTCTCGAATGGCTGTTTCGTCTTCACAAACCAATATATATTTCATAGCAACACCTCCTTGTTCTGAATGTATCACCTTATATCATCGAAAATAGGTATTGAACTTCTTGTACAGTAATGGTATCACCGATAATTTTATAGGCATATCGGCACTGGTTTGATTTTTCAAAAACTGTAAAACCTTCGGGGACAGTATCTTGGACGGTCGATAATAATTCCAAAAACGGCTGTTCACTATCTGCTAATTGCAGACTTAAAATATGCCGTTCTTCATCGTATGTCGTGCGGATTTTGGTTACCCAATCCCCTCGCAAACGGAACATATAAGAATCTGCCGAATTGACAATACTGCTGAATTTTGTGACCGATGCACCCGAACGAAAATCGTATGCCATCCAATCGGTACGCCAAAAGGTTTTATTCAGCGGTGTGTGTTCGTAACCTGGCAAACGCCGAGACACCGGCCATTCAATCAAACCGTCCCCATCAACATCACGGCTTTCAAATCCGGTTTCACGCGCTGTAATCGTTGTAAGACCGGTCTGTGAATTATAAAACGGAGCATGAAGTTCGGTGCCGTCCCAATATATCAACTCGGTGATTGTGGTGTTAGCGTATTTATAACAATCTATATAGAGACCGTTAACCGTAGGCGACAATGCCGAGAACGCAGCTTTCCCGAAACGGCGGATTTGATTGTCTAACCGTGTTTGGCCACGAAGGAAAAATTGCTTGCCACGATAACAGAACAACGATGCCGTAGCACCCATACGGTTAGCTTCCACCGTTAGTAATATTAAGTCATGTGCCATATCGTTTGTCATATCACCGACCAACAATTTGGTATACGATACACGCAAGGGGAATTGCTCTAATTGACGGTCCAAGCGATACATAGCCAACAACTTATCATTGCTGTTATACAAGCTCCATCCGACTAACAATTCCGGACAACCGTCGCCGTTGACATCCGCGAAGGTTACTTCGGAGACTTCCTCACTATCCCCCTCTGCATTGGCAACGGAAACCCATTCGTCATTTTTATTTTTTTGTAAAAGGTGAATTTGCGTTACGCTTTGATTGTCATACACACGATAAAAGACAACCGCCATATCCCCCCATGCCGTTGAACTCGGAAGGACGGTAGCACTTGTGTTTTCGACAATCGGCGGAAGTTCTATTTGGTTGAGCAAAATAAAGGGTGTTTGATATTCACCGCCGGCAGGATATTTCAGCAAGTAATCATCGTTTTGTAAATATTCATGCAACGCCGTTTGGATAGATTCTTGTTCGGTATTATTTTTCGGAGGAATCAATTGTTTTTCAACATCGGCACTGATAACGCCAC
>JAGBSU010000004.1 GCA_017631705.1 Clostridia bacterium
GCTGGCACCTTTAATATGCTTTCCGGTGGTATTACGGGAGAAGTTTATACCGGTAGCGGAAAAACCTCTATTGTGGAAGGCTTCTTCGGATCCGATGCAAGAAACAGCATAAACGCATCCTGGTTGAACGACGCTTCCGTGTGGGGACGAAACGGGAATAGTAATCCGGTGTATCCGTCGGATATTTATCCTCATATCGTCCATCAGCCCGGTACATACGTTCTTGTAACCGACATCAACGGCACCGTCATCACTTAGATAATCGACTTGCAAACATTTACCGCTCTGGACATCGACAGGGCAATTTACACATTAAAGGCAAACATCCCTCTTATAACAGATCAGTTGACAGTTCCATTCGGAATATCGGTTACCCTAAACTTAAATGGACACGTCATTGAAGGCAACGGTAGCGGTGCTGTTATCTTGTGCGAAGGAAGCCTTTCCGTTAGGGACAGCAATCCCACTGCAATACACAAATATAGTGTACATGATACAGGCCTTTACAAGTGGAATGAAACAAAAGGAAATATCACATTAAACGGTGGCGCCATTACCGGTGGTGCTTCCGGAGGTATTTACAACTCCGCAGGATTTGTCACCATTGAAGGCGGTAACATCGTGGGTAACTATACAGCCGGCAGTGGTGGTGGTATAATCAACTACGGTGGAGAATTAACCATTAACGATGGTAACATTGTAGGCAACTTTGCCGAGGCTTCCGGTGGCGGTATTATGAACTGCGATCAAACTGCTCTGCTGGAAATAAGGGGTGGCGTCATTGCGGACAACAGAAGCCGTGGTGCGGGGAATAGCATTTGCAACGGAATAAACAGTTACAGCACATCCACATCCTCCACAATCATAAAGGGTGGTGCAATTAAAGACAGCGTTGTATGTAACAGCGGCACTATTACCATATCCGGCGGTTATTACGGCAGTGAGGCCAAAAACAGCATTGATGCGTCCTGGCTTAACTCTGTGGATTGGGGTAACAACAGTGGCACCGACACTCGATATCCCAAAAATGATTATCCTCATTTTGCAGAACCTTATAAATACGTTCTTGTAACACCGAGGTCCGGCAATCAATTCTATATAAGCAATATGGAAGATTTTACCGCTATGGACAACAACAACGCCACATATAAGTTGATAAGAAACACCCACCTTGCCACAGATGAATTGGTCGTTCCTGCAGGAATCACCGTTACCTTGGATTTGAACGGGTTTGCCCTTAAAGGCAACGGTAACGGCGGAATTATTAACAACTACGGACGACTTACCATCATTGACGGCAATCCGGATGCAGTACATAAATTCACTGTGTCTGCCGACGGTGTATACGTAAATGATGATGCTAATGGTAAAATAACCATAAACGGCGGTGTCATTACAGGGGGAAATAACGGTGGCGACGGTGGCGGAATTAACAACAGCGGTACACTAACCATGAACAGCGGCAACATTGTGGGTAACTATAGTTTTGGTAACGGCGGCGGTGTGAACAGTAGCGGTACTTTCAACGTGACCGCAACCGGTAGTGGCAGCATTAGAGGCAATTACAGTTCCGGCAACGGCGGCGGAATCAATAATCGAGGCACATTGAATCTAAATGGCAACATCAACATTGAAAAC
>JAGBSU010000040.1 GCA_017631705.1 Clostridia bacterium
AAATTTTAAAATTTATTTATCTAATAACTTGTTTTTCATAGTATTTTTAAGGATTTTTTAAAATCTTCGTCCGATAAAAATTTTTCAAACGATGTCGTCTATGTAAAAGAAATTTTTATCGGCTGATAGTTTTCGTAAATTTTTTATTATTATTGATTGGATGAATATTTTTCGGAGCGGTACAATACGGTTAACGGATCGCAACTATATGATTAGTTAGCAATCCTTAACAACACACTATACTACCTATATCCTACTTTTTTCTGAAAATTTATAAAAACTATTTATTTTGTATAGTTGATATGGTATACTAACTGTGTTGTTAGAAAGGGAAATCAATTGTGAAACAATGTTTCACAGAAAGGGCTGTAACTGCATGAAAAAAGAATATATGGCAGAATGTCCGCCGATTTTAAAGGAATATTTGGGATATATTGAAGTGGTGAAAGGTCGTTCGTCAAATACTGTAAACGAATATTTTACCGATTTACGCACATTTTTTCGTTTTATGAAGGAACTGCGCGGTCTTATCCCCTCTTCTGTTCCTACAGAAGACATTCCCATTACGGATATCGACATGGATTTTATACGAACGGTAACCGTAACCGATGTATATGAATACATGAATTATTTGCGTAATGAACGGTCAAATTCCAACAGCACTCGTGCACGAAAGACAACGGCACTGCGTATGTTTTTCAGATATCTAACGGATTATGCACACCATTTAGAGCATAATCCCGTACAAAATTTAGAAACACCGAAACAAAAAAAATCGTTGCCGCAGTATTTGAGTTTAGAGCAAGCCATGGCATTGTTACAAAGTGCTTCCGGCGAATTTGCCGAGCGAGATTATTGCATGCTGATTTTATTTTTAAATTGCGGTTTATGTCGAGCAGAATTGGTAAATATCAACATTTCCGATGTTTCACGCAGTGATAATACCTTGCGTGTACGCGGCAAAGGCAACAAAGAACGGATGCTGTATCTCAATGAAGCCTGCCAGCAAGCCATAGAACAGTATTTACGTGTTAGACCGGTAGATGGTGTCAAAGATAAAGAAGCACTCTTTTTGAGCCGTTTAAAGAGCCGTATTACCTTACAAGGTGTGCATTATGTGATAAAAGGCTATTTGAAAAACATAGATGGTGCTCAAAATATGACCGTACATAAGCTTCGTCATACCGCCGCCACCTTAATGTACCAGAATGGTGTTGATTTACGCGTTTTACAAAACTATTTGGGACACGAAAATTTAGGAACTACTGAAATTTATACGCATCTTTCCAACAAACAAATTGAAAATGCCGCTAAGCAAAATCCACTATCTCAGGTTTCTATGAAAAAAACCGGAAAACGAAAACCGATACAAGAAGAAAGCACCGAAGAATGAGCCTTCGGTGCTTTTGTATTACAACAAATTCACAAACAATGTGCCAAATTGGTAAACCATAAACGAAACACACCAAGCAACAGCTGTTTGAAACGCCACTGTGCCGATAGCCCATTTGGTGGAATTCATTTCACGGCGAATGGCTGAAAATGCGGCAACACATGGCATATATAACAAAACAAAAACCAAGAACGATAAGGCGGAAACCGGTGTGAATACACCTTGTAATATGCCATACATGGCCGATTCGGTAGCGGGGTTATATAAAATTGTTAGTGTACCAACAACTGCTTCCTTGGCGACAAAACCGGAAACCAACGCTACTGATGCTTGCCAAAAACCAAATCCAAGCGGAGCAAA
>JAGBSU010000041.1 GCA_017631705.1 Clostridia bacterium
GTTACTTTTATCAGTTCGGCGATTATTTTTATATTGTCGCTGATTTTAGCACTAAAAAAAGCACACCCTATTTTGATTATCGCGTTATCGGCAGGACTGGGAATTGCTGTCGGGTATTTGTTTTAAAAAAAGCGGGAGTCGGTATGAACGACTCCTGCTTACTTTATGCTTCTTTACGAGATTTGATTTTTTTGAATAAACCGAACAACAAGTGAACGACCATACCGACGGCGATGGCTACGACTAAATCGAAAGCGACGGTTAGTACAAAGGTGAGGATAAGTACCAAGATATCGCTTTTGGGTGCGGTTTTGCAAATGCCCACAAAATGCCGCCATTCCGACATGTTGTAAGCGACAATAAACAACACTGCGGCGATAATCGGCATGGGAATCCAAGCGGCATAAGGCATGAGCAATACTAAAACAAGTAGTAACACTACCGCATGAACTATGCCGGAAATAGGGGAGCGTCCGCCGTTTTTGACGTTGGCAGCGGTGCGGGCAATAGCGCCGGTGGCGGGGATACCGCCAAACAAGCCGGAGCAAATATTGCCTAAACCTTGGGCGATCAGTTCGGTGTTGGAATGGTGGCGGTCGCCAATCATTTCATCCGACACCACACACGATAATAGCGATTCGATGGCGGCTAACACCGCTATGGTTACCGCACTGGGGAAGAGTTCTTTGACCAGTTCCCAGTTGATTGACGGCACAGATAACTTGGGGAGAGAAGGGGAAATTTGGTAAAGGTCACCGATGGTGTTGACTTGCAAATTCAGCAAGGCTACCAAAGCGGTGCCGACTAACACAGCAATCAGCGAACCGGGGATTTTTTTGCTGATTTTCGGCCATACGATTAAAACTGCCAAACCGACAACACCTACTAACAACGCCCAAGGATTGAGGGTGGTGATAGAAGCGATAACCGCGCTAAGTTTTTCCATAGTTTCTACGGCATGGGTACCTTCAGCAAAAGTAAGTCCAAAAAAATCTTTGAGCTGACCAATTAAGATAGTAACAGCGATACCCGACGTAAAACCGGTGGTAATGGTGTTTGGAATATATTTGATAAGTGAGCCGAAACGACAAAGCCCCATCACAATCAGCAATATACCTGCCATGATGGTGGCAATCACTAAACCCTCGATCTTATATTGTGCCACAATACCGGCCACGATGGTAGCAAAAGCGGCGGTAGGACCGGAAATGTTGACACGGCTACCACCGAATAAGGCGATAACAAAGCCGGCGACAATGGCGGTATAAAGACCTTTTTCCGGTGATACGCCCGAAGCAATCGCCAAGGCGATGGACAGCGGCAGGGCAATGATGGCGACAATTAGACCTGCCACCAAATCGGCGGTGAGTTGTTTGCCGGAATAGATTTTCAGCGACGAAATGATTTTCGGCGAGAAAACAGCAGTGGAATTCTTTTCGTTTGACATACACGTCCTCTCCTTTTGACGTTTTCTATTTTACGCTATTTTTTCAGGTTTCTCAACCCTAAATTTTAAAAAGCCGCATAATCTTTGCGACTGTGCGGCTTTTTGCATTATTGGATTTCGTCTAAGTTATAAGGAGTGGTTTGATAAACGAAATAGTTGAGCCAGTTGGAAAAGAGCAAATGGGCATGTGCACGCCACGTGACCAACGGCGGAAGTGACGGATTGTCCTGCGGAAAATAATTGGCGGGAGGAGCGATTAAAACACCTGCCGCAATATCGCGGTCGTATTCGTCTTTGAGGGTACCGGCATCGTATTCCGAATGGCCGGTGATGAAAATTTGACGACCTTTTTCGGTGGCGATGGTGTGAATGCCTGCTTCTTTTGAGGAAGTCAAAATTTTCAGTTGCGGTACCGCTTCCACATCTTCTCGTAAAATAGTGGTATAACGAGAATGGGGAACGTAAAAGACATCGTCAAAGCCACGGAA
>JAGBSU010000042.1 GCA_017631705.1 Clostridia bacterium
CTTTCTTGTTTCAAACGTCGTTGAACCCCTTTGGTCGTCAACCCTTCTTTATATAAATAATCACGAATTTGAGCCAATAAAACAACATCTTCGGCCCGATAATAACGGCGACCACCCATGCGTTTTATTGGCTTAATTTGACTAAATTGAGTTTCCCAAAATCGCAAGACAGAAGCTTGCACTTGCAATAAATCCGCCACTTCCGTTATCGTTCGATACGCACTGTCGGCTTTCATCATGGAAAAACTCCTAATCTTATTCTGTTATTACACCTTTCAAAGTGTTGGAGGCTTTAAAAGACACAACCGTTCTGGAACAAATTGGATGTGTTTCCCCTGTTTTTGGGTTACGTCCAATACGTTGATGTTTTGCATGTGGTGTAAATGTTGCAAATTTAGCAATTTTTACTTCTTCACCATTTGCCAAAGCAGTAATCACATGTTGAATAATTTGTTCAATAAACTTGAATGATTCACAATGGGAAAAACCCAAATCACGATAGATAGCTTCGGCAATATCTGCACGGGTAATTGTCTTAACTGTCATTTTATTTTCCTCTTTTTTTATAATTAGTTATTCTATATTTCATACTTTGCCATAAAACAAAAAAAGTTGCAAGTCTTTTTTTATTCTTTTAGCATTTTTATTTTACAAACGAATTAATCCACCGGCCCAAGTTAAACCAGCCCCCATGGATTCTAACAATAATAAATCGCCTTTTTTAAGTTTTCCGCTTTTTACACCGGCATACAAAGCCAATGGAATAGAAGCGGAAGACGTATTACCATGTTGCGGCAAAGTTACAATAACTCTGTCCATTGGTAAATTCAATTTTTTAGCGGTTCCTTCAATAATACGAATATTTGCTTGATGCGGCACCAAATAGTCAATATCCGCATTTGTAATACCTGCAGCATTCAACACCTCACTGGCAACATCTGCCAAATTAGTTACCGCATGACGGAATACTTCACGACCTTCCATCATAATTGTACCTACTGTTTTTGTTGCAGATACACCACCAGAAGATTTCAACATATCGCGCACGGAACCATCAGAATGTAAAATCACATTCAATACACCGCTATCAGCCATTGTTCCTTGAGCTTCTTCAGCTGTCAACAAAACAGCACCGGCACCATCACCAAACAATACACAAGTATTTCTATCGGACCAATCAACGATTCGAGACAATGTTTCGGCACCAATAACTAAAGCATTTTTAACTGTACCGGCTGTAATAAAATGATTAGCAACAGATAAAGCATACATAAAGCCAGAACAAGCGGCTTGAACATCAAATGCAAATCCTTTTGCGCCAATAGCCGCTTGCAATTTTGTTGCTGTTGCTGGAAAAGTTTCATCCGGTGTTGTTGTGGCAAACACAATCATATCAACATCGGCACCTGTGATACCAGCGCTTTCCAAAGCTTCTGTGGCGGCTTTCAATGCCAAATCGCCCGTTGTTTCAACCATTTTTTCCAAATCCGCATTTGTTAAAACTTTTTCGGGTAAATATCCACCCATTCCCGATATTACGGCTCTAATCATTTTCTACCTCGCACTTGTTAGGGTTAATTAACGAGAACTCTCATCAGCCGGAGCATATA
>JAGBSU010000043.1 GCA_017631705.1 Clostridia bacterium
CATTGTCTTTATGGGAGATGCCGAGCGTCGTATCCCGATTCAGTATGCTAAACGCGTGGTCGGACGCAAAATGTACGGCGGTCAAAGCACATACATCCCGATCAAAGTCAATATGTCTGGTGTTATGCCGATTATTTTGGCTTCTTCGATTGTATCGTTGCCGTCGATTTTGGCTTCCTTCTTCAACTGGAAGAGCAACTGGTTCTTGGATGCGTTTAAGCAGGACAGTTGGGTATATATCCTTCTGTACTTTGTGATGATTATAGGTTTTGCCTTTTTCTACGTCACGATTCAATATAATCCCACGGAGATGGCGAACAACCTTCGCAAAAACTCCGGTGCGATCCCCGGCTATCGTCCGGGCAAACCCACCACGGATTATATCAAACGTGTGTTGAATAAGGTTACCTTAATCGGTGCATTATTCCTCGGTGTGATTGCCTTGTTCCCCAGCTTGTTTGGCAAGTTCAGCGGTTTCTACGGCTTGACCTTGGGTGGTACTTCCATCATGATCGTGGTGGGTGTAGCATTGGAAACAACGCAACAAATCGAAAGCCAAATGATGATGCGCCACTACAAAGGCTTCCTCGAGTAACATTTTATCTGTACGAAAAAACGGTTTTCCGACCAGCCGACGGTTTCGGCTGTCGGTTGGTTGGAAACTGTCTGTCGTTTTGAAAGAAAGGGTGTCATTCCATGAAGCTGATTTTCTTAGGTGCTCCGGGTGCCGGTAAAGGTACACAAGCTGAAATCATCAGCGAGCATCTGAACATTCCCACAATTTCCACGGGTAACATTATCCGTGAAGCGCTGAAAAGCGGTACGGAAATGGGGTTGCGGGCCAAAGAATATATTGACTCGGGCAAATTGGTTCCTGACGAGGTGGTTATCGGTATTATCCGCGACCGTCTTGCCGAAGACGATTGCCGTGACGGTTTTATTCTCGATGGCTTCCCGCGTACCATTCCGCAAGCCGAGGCACTTGACCGTATGGGCATTGACATTGACTGCGTCATCAACTTAGAAGTCGCAGACGAAATCATTGCCGAGCGTGTATCGGGTCGCCGTGTATGCCCCGTTTGCGGTGCATCGTATCACATTGCCAACAAAAAACCGGCAGTAGACGGTGTATGCGACAAATGCGGCAACACCCTTGTTCAGCGCAAAGATGACCATCCCGACACAGTCAAGGAACGCTTACAAGTCTATCATGAGCAAACGGAACCGCTCAAAGACTACTACACAGCGACCGGTAAGTTAGCTTCGGTTGACGGTCCGACAACGCTGGAAGGTGTCACCAAGCGGATTTTGGAAATCTTGCAAGAGGTTTAAACCATGATAGCCGTTAAAAACAGCCGAGAACTCGCTTTGATGAGAGAGGCGTGTGTTGTTTCGGCTCGAGCGTTAAAATTAGCAGGGGAGGCTGTGGAACCCGGTGTTACCACAGCGGAGCTTGATCGTATTATTCGCAAGTATATCGAAAGCCAAGGTGCTAAACCTTCGTTTTTAGGATACGGTGGATTTCCGGCAAGCGCCTGCATCTCTGTGAACGAGACAGTTATTCATGGCATACCGGATAAGCGCGTAATCAAAGCCGGCGATATTGTCAGCATTGATGTGGGCGCGCACTTGAGCGGTTATCACGGCGATAACGCCGCTACGTTTGCCGCGGGCGATATTTCCAAAGAGGCGAGGGCCTTGTTGGATGCCACACGCGAAAGCCTTTACGAAGGCATCGCGATGGCGGTTGCGGGAAACAGAATCGGTGATATCAGTGCCGCCGTTCAGCAGTATGTCGAGATGCGTGGTTACTCGGTTGTACGGCAATTTGTCGGCCACGGAGTAGGCACGAATCTACATGAGGACCCCAGTGTCCCCAACTTTGGTACCCCCGGTCGCGGTCCGAGATTGCTACCGGGAATGACCTTAGCCATTGAACCTATGGTTAATATGGGCGTTCCGGACGTCGATGTGTTAAAAGACGGATGGACGACGGTCACGCGAGACGGTAAATTATCTGCTCATTTTGAACATACCATTGCCGTTACCAAAGACGGACCGGTTGTATTAACTATGCCGTAAGGGAGGAACCAGCATGTCCAAAGCGGACGTTATTGAACTGGAGGGTGTCGTGGTCGAGGCCTTGCCAAACGCAACTTTTCAAGTGGAGCTTGCCAATGGCCACCAGATACTCGCACACATCTCGGGTAAATTGCGCATGAACTTTATTCGTATTTTACCCGGTGACAAGGTGACGGTAGAAATGTCACCGTATGACCTTACAAAAGGTCGCATTACCTGGCGAACCAAGTAATGGCATTGTTCAAAAGCCACAACGTCAATTTTGTGTTCATCACAAAAAAGGAGGTATTTTCATGAAAGTCAGACCTTCTGTGAAGAAAATCTGCGAAAAATGCAAAATTATCAAGCGCAAAGGCCGCATCATGGTGATTTGCGAAAACCCCAAGCACAAACAACGTCAAGGTTAATTTTGCTTGATGTTTGAACCGAAAGGAAGGAAACAATTATGGCTCGTATAGCTGGTGTAGACTTACCCAGAGACAAGCGCGTAGAAATCGGCCTTACCTACATTTACGGTATCGGTCGCAAAACAGCGAACGATATTCTGGCCGGAACCGGTGTTAACCCGGATGTCCGCGTGCGGGATTTAACCGAAGAAGATATTGCAAAATTGCGCGAATACATCGACCACAACTGCGTGGTGGAAGGCGACTTGCGCCGTGACATTGCGTTTGATATCAAACGTTTGATTGAAATCGGTAGCTATCGCGGTTTGCGTCATCGCAAGGGCTTGCCGGTGCGCGGTCAGCGCTCCAAGACCAACGCCCGTACCCGTAAAGGTCCCAAAAAGACCATTGCCAACAAGAAGAAGTAAGCAGGAGGGATATTGAGAATGGCTGCTGCAAAAACAACGGCGAAAAAAGGTACAATCCGTCGCAAGGAACGCAAGAATATTGAGCGTGGCGCCGCACATATCCAGTCCACATTCAATAACACCATTGTTACCCTCACCGATGCACAAGGCAACGCTTTGTCTTGGGCAAGTGCCGGTGAGTTGGGCTTCCGCGGCTCGCGGAAATCCACCCCCTTTGCTGCACAAACGGCTGCGGAAACCGCTGCCAAAGCAGCAATGGAACACGGTTTGAAAACCGTTGAAGTGTATGTAAAAGGCCCTGGTGCCGGTCGTGAGGCCGCAATTCGTGCCTTACAAACCGCTGGATTGGACGTTACCTTGATTAAAGACGTAACGCCCGTTCCTCACAACGGATGCCGTCCTCCCAAAAGAAGACGCGTATAACACGAGAAAGCAGGAGGTGCAACCAATATGGCAAGATATACCGGTGCGGTGTGCAGAATTTGCCGCCGCGAAGGACAAAAATTATTTTTGAAGGGTGAGCGTTGCTACACTGGTAAATGTGCGTTAACTCGCCGCGCTTATGCGCCCGGTCAGCACGGTCAAGCCCGCAACAAGAAATCTTCGGAATACGGCAAACAATTGCGTACTAAGCAATTTGTCCGCCGCTATTACGGCGTTTTGGAAGGCCAATTCCACCACTATTTTGAAATGGCGACCAAAATGCAAGGCGTGACGGGTGAAAACTTGCTCCGCTTGTTGGAATCCCGTTTGGATAACGTCGTTTATAGGTTAGGTTTTGCCAGCTCGCGTGCAGAAGCTCGTCAACTGGTAACCCAAGGTCATTTTACCGTGAACGGCCGCAGAGTGAATATTCCGTCTTACTTGACCAAAGTGGGCGAAGTCATTGCTGTGAAAGAGAAGAGCCGTTCTCTCGATAAGATGAAAGCACTTTCCGAGGCAAACAGCTCCCGTCCGACTCCGAAGTGGTTGGAACTCAATCGCGATGCTTGGGAAGCAAAGATTGTTGCTGTTCCGGTTCGCGAAGACATTGATTTGCCGGTGGAAGAAACCCTTATCGTCGAGTTGTACTCGAAATAATCCCTTGCGTTGCTCGTTTGGGCAATTTTGTACAACACACATTACGGTCACGATTGTTTGCGTGTTGCAAACGGTGTCCGTTCATAAAAAGGAGGGTTTTGAATGATAGAGATTGAAAAGCCCAGAATCGAAGCATTAGACCTTGCTGCTGATGGCACTTACGGCCGCTTTGTGGTGGAACCGTTAGAAAGAGGCTACGGCACAACATTAGGAAACAGTTTGCGTCGGGTGTTGCTGTCCTCCTTACCGGGTGTGGCAGTTACCTCCGTGAAAATTGATGGTGTTCTTCATGAATTCAGTACGATTGAAGGCGTGAAGGAAGATGTTACGGAAATCGTTCTTAACATCAAAGATTTGATTCTGAAGCTCAACGGTGAAGGTCCGAAAACTGTATACATTGAAGCAGAAGGCCCCTGTGAAGTGACTGCCGCTTCCATCAAATGCGATAGCGAAGTGGAAATTTTGTGTCCCGACACGCACATTGCGAC
>JAGBSU010000044.1 GCA_017631705.1 Clostridia bacterium
AACCCGATTTACCATTGGACAGCATTGGAGTTAAAACGCTATTTTGACATCGATGAACCGTTGACGGAACGCTCCGCTAAAGCCATTTGGGACCATTGTAATAAAAAAATCGGACAACCCGATTTTTCGGCACGCACATTGATTGAGCGTTCTAACGTGCAAGCACTTTGCACCACCGATGACCCTGCCGATTCGCTCGGGTACCACAAGCAATTGCAGGACGAAAAATGGGGCGTATCGGTACTTCCGACCTTCCGCCCTGACAAAGCGGTCAACATTGACGCTGTGTGGTTTGAAGGCTACCTAAAAGACAACGGTATTGCCGACTACGATGCGTTGGTAGCGTGGTTAAAAAAACGTATTGCGTTCTTCCACGAAATCGGTTGCCGGTTATCTGACCACGCGTTGGATTACGTGCCGTATGCAGTGGGTAACGCTCGCGAAATTTTGGAAAAGAAATTGTCCGGTGCCCAACTGACCATCACGGAAATCGATGCTTTTAAAACAGCGGTGTTGCAAGTATGCGCGGCGGAATACGCTCGTTTAGGGTGGGCCATGCAGTTACACATCGGTGCGATGCGTAATAATAACAGCGTGATGTTCAAAAAACTCGGTCCGGATACGGGATTTGACAGTATCAACGACCGCGAGATTGCCGAAAAACTTTCGGCGTTTTTAAACAGCTTGGAAAGCGAAGATTGCTTGCCCAAGACGATTTTGTATACACTCAACCCGAAAGACAATTTCGTGTTGGGCACCATGCTCGGCAACTTCCAAAAAGGCCCGACTCCGAGCAAGATTCAATTTGGTTCGGGTTGGTGGTTCAACGACCACCGCGACGGTATGGAAGAACAACTACAAGCACTTGCCAACCTTGGTGTGTTGGGTAAGTTTGTGGGTATGTTAACCGACTCCCGCAGCTTTGTTTCGTATCCGCGTCACGAATACTTCCGCCGTATTTTCTGTAATTTGATTGGCAAATGGGTAGAAAACGGCGAATATCCCAACGACCGTGAAGCGTTGGGAGCGATTGTGCGCGGTGTTTGCCACGATAATGCCGAAGTGTATTTTGCGTTTGACAAATAAGGAGGAAAAAGCATGTTGCAATTTGCAAAACCGGAAGAGGTTGGTGTTTCTTCTAAGCATATTCAAGGTTGTTTGAAAGCGTTGGAAACTGCCAAATTATCCAGCCATTCTATTGTTATGATGCGTCACGGCAAGGTGTTTTTTGAAAAGTATTGGGCGCCGTTTCACAAAGATTATCCGCATCGCCAATATTCCATCACCAAAAGTTTTGTGTCGCTTGCGATCGGGTTTTTGGAACAAGAGGGGAAGCTGTGTTTAGACGATAAAATCGTGGATTTGTTTCCTGTGGATATTACAGCCGGTACCCATGAAAAAATCAAACAACAAACCGTACGTGAAATGTTAACCATGGAAACCGGGTTCCCGATGGGGCACGGCTATTGGTTTTCGCATCACAACGGTAATCGTTTGCGAGATTATTTTGATTGTGCCGAGGGTGAGGCACACATTGCCGGTACACTGTTTGATTATGACAGCTTTGGCTCTTTTGTATTGGGTGCCTTGGTGGAGCATATTTCCGGTGAATCGTTGGAGCAGTTTTTACGTGTACGGTTGTTTGACAAAATCGGCGTTTCCGATAAAGCACATTTTTTACTGTGTCCGGGCGGTAACGCTTGGGGCGATTCGGCGTTAATGTGTACTGCACGTGATTTGCTCAAAACCGCGCAGTTTACCATGAACGGCGGTCGCTGGAACGGCGAGCAAATTTTGAACGAAGACTACGTGCGGACAGCCACTTCTAAGGTGGTTTCTAACGACACCACCATTGCGGTCAGCAGTTACTCAACGTACGGCTATGGCTATCAATTCTGGCGGTTGCCGTATAACGGTTGGTATTTTAACGGCATGGGCGCGCAACTTGCTATGTGCTATCCGGAACAAGATATTATTGTTGTGTATAACGGTGACGTTCAAGGCAACACCTCCGGCAAAACGCAGGTGTTGGATAATGTTTTGCATTACATTGTCGAAAACGCCGAGGACGAAGCGTTGCCGGCAAATGCAGAAGCCGAAAAAGCGTTGACAGAGTATGCCGATTCTTTGGTTTTACATGTTTGTGACGGTGAAAAGACAACGGCGTTTGCCCAAAAAATCGAAGGTAAAACCTTTGTAATGAATAAAAACTCCATGGGCATAACGTGGTTACGTCTTAGCTTTAACGGTGATGAGGGTGTGTTGGAATACAACAACGCCCAAGGCGACAAAGCGTTACCGTTTGGATTTGGCAAAAACGTGTTCGGTAAATTCCCGCAAGAAGGGTATTCCGACGAAATCGGAGGTATTCCTGCACCTGGAAATTATTACGATTGTGCCGTTTCTTGCGGCTGGGTGGAAGAACAAAAACTACACTTAGACGTGCAAATTATCGATAAGTATTTGGCACGATTGTCGATTGAAATTTCCTTTAAAGATGAAACGACCGTGTGCGTGAGAATGCGGAGATTTGCCGAGGCATTTTTGAACGAATACCAAGGCTATGGCGAAGGACACGCCGAGTAAAAAACAAAAAAAACTACGATGCAAATGCATCGTCGTTTTTTTATTG
>JAGBSU010000045.1 GCA_017631705.1 Clostridia bacterium
ATGAAATCGATATGGTTATCGACAACACGAAGATTCACTTGTTCGACAAAGAAACCGAGCAAACCATTGCCAACTAAATTTTAATTGTTGCGCCGTACAGTTTTGAACTGTACGGCGTTTTTTTGTGTCATTTTGCAAAAAAAATAGTGAGTTTTGCAGAAAATATGGAGATTTTTTTGAAATTTACTTGAAAAATATACAAAAATTGTGTAAAATAATATCGTGTGAAGTTTTATTTATTTTTTGCTATGGCACCGTAAAAAATACGAATGAGGGGAAATCAGTATGCCAAATCGTTTGTTTTTAGGAATTATCAATCAAATGAAAGAGGTTGTTCACCGCACCATCGGTGTGTTGGACGAAGCATACGCTGTAGTCGCATGTAGTGATTTAGGACGCATGGGCGAAACCCGTGAAACGTTGTCCGGTGAAATTTTTTCTTCCCAAGAAGTGTTTGTGCATGAGGGGTATACGTATCGAGGCATCGGTAGTCTGCCGAGCAGTGGATATACGGTGTTTGTGGAAGGCGTTGATGAACAAGCGGCTACATACGCGGAAATGTTGGCTATTTCACTCAGCAATATTAAGCAATATTATGATGAAAAATATGACCGCGGCAATTTTGTGAAAAACATTATTTTGGATAACATTCTGCCCGGCGACATTTATTTAAAAGCACGGGAACTTCACTTTAACGGTGATGTCAGCCGTGTGGTGCTGTTGGTGCATATTCACACACCGTCTGAGATTTCCGCATTTGATGTCATTCAAAATCTTTTCCCCGAAAAGAATAAGGATTTTGTGATTAACATCAATGAAACCGATATTGCCGTGGTGAAAGAACTGCGATCACGCGTAGAATCAAAGGATTTGGAAAAATTGGCACAATCTATTGCTGATACGCTGGGCAGCGAATTCTACACCCAAATCAGCGTGGGTATCGGCACGGCGGTAGAGGGCATTAAAGAGCTGGCTCGTTCCTTTAAAGAAGCACAAGTGGCTTTGGAAGTCGGCAAGGTGTTTGATACCGAAAAAACAATTGTCAGCTATGACAATTTGGGTATTGCCCGTTTGATTTACCAACTTCCCACCACCCTTTGCGACATGTTTTTACGCGAAGTTTTTAAGCGTGGCTCGATTGATTCACTTGACCAAGAAACGCTGTTTACCATTCAACGGTTTTTTGAAAACAACTTAAACGTTTCGGAGACCTCACGCAAGTTGTTTGTACACCGCAATACGCTGGTGTATCGTTTGGAAAAAATTAAACGCCTTACCGGTTTGGATTTGCGTGAATTTGATGATGCCATTGTTTTCAAAGTGGCACTGATGGTGAAAAAATATTTGATGGCGAATCCGGTAAAATATTGATGTTTGGGGAATGCCTCAATCGGTTTGATTGAGGCGTTTTTCATAGATTTCCAATATCTGTGCATTGCCCTTGTCGGAAATCTGCAGTATGATAAAAACAGGCTGTTAAAAACGGTAATAGGAGGTTGGCTCAATTGATAGAATTCAGAAATGTACATAAGAAATACGAATTGGGCAGCGAAGCGTTGCGCGGTATAAACGTTACGATTAACGACGGTGAATTTGTGTTCATCGTAGGTGCTTCGGGTGCCGGTAAAAGTACGTTTTTGAAATTGATTATGCGGGAAGAAGTGGCTACTTCCGGTGAGGTGGTTGTCGGTAATTTTAAGTTATCCAAATTAAAAAGCCGCCAAATCCCTTATTTGCGCCGTGCAATGGGTATTGTGTTTCAAGATTTCCGCTTGATTGATACCATGACGGTATATGATAACGTGGCGTTTGCCATGCGCGTGGTAGGCGCGTCGCATCGGCAAATTCGGCATCGTGTGCCGTATATTTTAGGTTTGGTGGGATTGCAAGGCAA
>JAGBSU010000046.1 GCA_017631705.1 Clostridia bacterium
ACTCACCAACATCTTTTCCGCCATTTCTTCCTTTTCCAAGGTCAAATGTTTCATCACAGCATATATTAAAATATTGACTACTGAACAGAGGCATGTACTGTTCTATTAATGATTTTACCAGTTCGTAACTTTCAGGATTTGAAACATCAATGGTATGATGGGTTCCTTCTTCTACCCAATGATGCTGTTGTGGATTAAAATTTTCAAGTTCACAAAGATGGCTGTATTTTTCATTTTGCAAAAGACGATACAAATGACCAAAACAAGCAAGTGAAGGTATTAATTCAACGAACCGTTCCTTACAATAACTATCAAGTTCCTTGATTTCCTCAGCGGTTAACGGCTCCTGACCTTCATTGATTTCTGCATATTCGGCAAAGGCGAAAGCATGTTCCACATATAACTGCAAAACATTTATTTTATAGGATGCAATCTTATCTACTAATTTTTTTAATGTTTCAAGTGTGGGTATTCGGCCTCTGGTAACATCGTGATAAAAACCTCTGTATGAAAATTCAGGTTTGTCATGTATTTCAACATACGGTAATGTTTTACCCTGCATTAAAAGTTGTTTTAAAGTTTGCAAACCATAAAAAGCTCCTGCCGATGATTTTGCAACTATTAAAATGCCGTTTTCATCTACAGTAAGACTATATTCCTCAGTTGATTGAACATCGTGTCTAATGACGAGTTCTCCAACATTCGGTTGATTTTTATCTGCATAAGTGTCGAAAAGTCTATTGGTTTCCTTTATAACCCTACTGTCACAATTATCTGCAACAAGAACAGGATTAACAAATTCAAAACTACCTTCTTTTATTTCCGTAAAAGTTGGTTTTGGAATAAAAAATTTATTGTTCATAATTATAAACTGCCTTTCCGCGAAAGGCACTGACGGTGTCAAACTTTCGCTAATAAATTTTTTGATATAACAACCTCGACTTTTTTTCATTGTAACACAACTTTTACTTTTGTCAACCTTTTTTAGACGTTTACCACTTGGGTAATACCACTTGATAAGCCGTTTTGTCGGTAACGGAATAATAATGCCGCAAAATTTGAACGTACGTCCAACCTTCTTCGTTGGCATAGCCCACGGCACCCATTTGGCTGAGGCCCACACCATGACCGTAGCCTTGCGTAGTAATGGTCACCATCTGTGTAGCGGCATCAAATTCCGTTCGGAAGGCATGGGAACGCATTATTGTATTCCCGATTATACTACGTATTTGATTCCCCGTTAACACTTTTTTCTTTCCTTTGGCATCCAAATAGTAGAAATTCGTTTGGTACACATAATTCCACGCATCACCCTTGCCGGCAGTACCGTCGCCGTCGTATGACAACGCACGAAGCGGTACTACGTCGTTATCGGTGGTAAATTGCTCGGCAGGCATGGTACTGCCCTCATACTTCGTAGCAACCCATTGTTGAATCTTGGTATACAAGTCATCTCGTGTCAGTGTTACTTGGCTGACAAAATTGCCGGGTCCTCTGTACTTGGCATAGGTATTCGCATCGTCATATTTACTGACAACGCTTTGATTATACGGCAAATATCCCGTCCATACGCGATTGCTCGAGGCGGTATATCCACCGGTAGACGAAAAGTATGGCGTAAAACACGGCATGTCGGATATCTCCGTTTTGCTTAAATCCAACAGTTTCACACCGGTCACTTCACCAACAGCATCATAGATTTTTTTGTCGGTTTTATTGGAAAGGTTCAATGGCTCAAACGCATAGTCATATACCTTGCCGTCAGCACAGTGATTTAAAATGTAGGTGTATGCAGCAACAGCCTGCGCTTTTTGCGCTTCAGTGGAATTTACCATACTGCTGGCCGTACCTAACTCCACTTTCACCACATGAGTCAGCACCCGTTGCAGCTGTTCTTTGGTTTTCGGGCGAATAACGCCGCCAACCGTGCAATCGGCAAGTGCCGAATCCACTACGCCGGTGTTTCTCACGGCAAACAGTTCCATGAATTGTTGTTCCGGAATTGAACCCGCCACAGTGCCTTCCACCGGTCCTGTCACATGCGAAGGTGTGGTAGGTTTAGTGGTTGTCGCTACCGTTGTTGTAGTCGTCACGGCTGTCGATTCGGTGATTGTCGTAACCGCTGTCTTGTCGGTTGTCATCTTTTCTGTTGTGGGGGTTGGCTTTTTCGTCGTAGTCGTTGTTTTAGACGGTTCGGTAGTGGTCGATTCTATGGTGGTTTCCGCCGTTGTTTCCTCCGTCACCGTGCTCCCCGTTGTTGTGGGCGTGATTTGCGTGATGTTTTCCTTTTCCAACCAACCTTTGGGCATTTTCACACTGCGATTCACACGCGCCTTGGATAAATCATTTTTTGCGTCTTCGCTGGCACGCACTTTACGTGCCACCACCACGATACGCGCACCGTTATAGCCATAGTCTATCGGTGTTGTCAACAGCAACAATCGGTCGCCTTCCACCACATCTACCGGTGTATCAAAGAGAGAGCGCATACGAATTTGCATGACGTGATTGATAAAATCTTCGTCGTTTTCAAACGTCATTTTATCGTAGTCAAATTCTTGCTCATCGGTGTCATCCACCAGCATGACGGCAAATATTTTATATCCGCTTTCCTGATACAACGTACTCATCGTGAAAGAGGGATGCTCGCGCAAAAAGGCTATTTCTGTGTAATTCTCCAACGCCGAAAACATCTGGCCGTTGTTGGAATTATTACCGAAAATCGTTATTGTTTGCGGCATCATTCCCTCTTGCCATTGAATACCGCCCTCCACATACGGCACACCGTACGTCGAGGCTTTTCCATAAAAGTCATGGGATTTATAATATCCCAAAGACGGTTCTTCCATGACCGGGTAGTTAATCGACATGCCTTCCACGGTTATCCAACCGCGGACGTCGTCGTTACTTTGGTACAACGACATAAACTGGGTTAGCATACCTTGCGGATACACCACGTTCGAGCTATTCACCGGCACTTCGTTCTTATACTTATCCCATAACTCGTCGAATTTTTTTTGGTTGCGGTAAGGGGTATACCAATAATAATAGAAAAAGAATGTGGCGGCAATCAACAGCACCAACAGAAGCGATGACCATCGCAACCACAAGGTGCGACGCTGTTTGACGGTAAAATCCGCCGGTTTCACCGTGCGTTCGACGGGCGACAACTGTTCCCACAACTGTCCGCCTGCCATAACACCCGGTAAGGCTTCTAAATAGCGGCGCGTCATATCCAACGCGTATGAGGTGGCAACATGGCGAATGTGTTCACGATCCTCTTCCCCATGTCCTGCTAAAATCTTTTTCACCCATACGCGTTTTTCGTCTGCCAAAGCAACATATACCGTACCAACGGCTTTGCCTTCGCTGGTATCCGGTCCGGCAACACCAGTGATACCAACACCAATATCGGCACCGCCGCGCAACCGGACACCCATTGCCATGGCACTTGCGGTTTCGGGAGAAACTGCACCTTTTTGTTCTAATATTTCTTCGGAAACACCGAGCATTTGGTGCTTGATTTCCTTGGAATAAGCGGCAACACCGCATTCAAACACACGAGAAGCACCCGAAACCTCGGTGAGCTTTCCGGAAAGAACACCCGCGGTACACGATTCTGCGGTAGCGATTTTCATGTTTTTTTCGCCCAGCAGCGTCACCACGCGTTTGGGTAAGTTACCGGCATCAACACCGTATACGGCATTCCCCAAACGATCGCAAATTTCTGTTATGATCGGTTCGCAAAGGGTATCCGCTTCTTCTTTAGTTGCCGCTTTGGCGGTGATTCGAATAATGATTTCTCCTTCTTTGGCATACGGTGCCACTGTCGGATTATCATTGCTCATCAAGTCTTGCAAACGCTCACCGATAGCCGATTCGGCAATGCCAAACACGCCGATGGTATGCGAATGAATGGTGCCACCGGAGCATTGCGACAAGTACGGTGCCACGTATTCGGTAAACATAAGCGTTAGTTCATACGGCGGTCCGGGGAGTAAAACAACTTTTTTATCGCCCGATTCTATCACACAACCGGGAGCAGTGCCACGATCGTTCGGCAACACAAGGCATCCTTGCGGTAACATAGCTTGCTTGCGATTGTTTTCGGTATATTCTTTGCCGGTGCTGGCAAAATACTCTTGAATACGCCCCAAACTTTCTTCGTGCAGTTCAAGTGGCAAATCTAATACTTGTGCCGTTACTTCTCTGGTGACATCGTCTTCTGTCGGCCCTAATCCACCGGTTAAAATAACCATGTCGCTGCGCAAAAGTGCCGTTTTTAACGTTTGGCCCAGACGTTCTTTATTATCGCCAACCGTGGACTGGTATAAAATATCAATTCCGTAAGCCGCTAATTCGCGCGACAAAAACTGGCTGTTGGAGTTAAGAATATCACCCAACAACAACTCTGTTCCCACCGAAATGATTTCCGCATTCATGGTTTTTCACCTCTGTTTTTCAGATTTTTCGATAACGTACCCCTGCAACAGCTTCCTCAATCAATTCTTCAACCGGTAATACCGCTTCTGCCGCTTCCAATTCCTCCAAGCGCGGACGCGTACGAGGGTGACGGGGTGTAAACACTGTACAACAATCTTCGTACGGTTGAATGGAAATATCAAAAGTATCAATATGCCGTGAAACGGCAATGATTTCTTCCTTGTCCATACCGATGACAGGACGCAACACCGGCAACTCTGCCACCGCATCGGTACACGCCAAAGCCGGTAAGGTTTGGCTGGCGACTTGTCCGACGCTTTCACCGGTTATCAACGCCAAACAATCGTTTTCCTTTGCCAAGCGTGCGGCAATACGCATCATAAACCGCCGCATAATCAGCGTAAACAATTCTTCGGGGCAATGCTTGCCGATTTCCTCTTGAATGTGGGTAAAAGGAACAATGCCGAGCGACATGTGTCCTGCATATTCACTCACTTTTTCTAACAACGACACCACTTTCATCTCGGCTCGTTCGCTGGTGTAGGGCGGTGATGCAAAATGAACAGCCGTTAGGGCAATGCCGCGTTTTGCCATCATATACGCCGCCACCGGTGAATCAATCCCACCCGAAATCAAAATCGCCGCCTTGCCGCCGGTACCTACCGGCATACCGCCGGCACCCGGTTGCTGCGGACCGTGAATATACGCACCGAAATCACGAATTTCTATCCAGACCGTCACTTCCGGCTCATGCACATCTACCGTCAGGTGAGGAAATGCCTCTAACAAAGCGCCCCCCACTTCGGCACAGATTTGCGGTGAGGTAAGCGGAAATTGCTTATCTGCTCGCTTGGCTTCCACCTTAAAGGTGCGTGCCGTCTGCAACGGTTCTGCCAAGTATTCTGCCGCCGCTTTGGTGATTTTTGCAATATCCTTTTCGACAACACAAGCACGGGAAAAGGCGGAAATGCCAAACACCTTGGCAACACATTCGCTGACCATATCCCAATCGGTAAACTCGTCACGCGGTTCAATGTATACGGTGGACTGTGCTTTACGAAGGGTAAAGTTTCCCAACCGACGCAAACGGTGACGCAGGTTTTTAAGCAACACCTCTTCAAAGGTACTGCGATTTAAGCCTTTGAGTGCCAACTCACCGTTTTTAATTAAAATAATTTCTTTCATAATCAGCGGTATTCCTCCGGCAATTCGTTTTTGGTAGCAATATACCACATTTTCGGCATCAAAACATCGTCATTAAGCGTTGTTTTCAGCGTATCAACCGTCGCTTCTTCCCCCTCACGCACCCGACGCGCCACAACGACGGTTCGAGCATCGGTTAAGTGCGTTTCGCGTTTGTTAGAGCAAGTGGAAAGCGTGATAATTTCATCGGTTTCTTGAATATCAACATCGTTAAAATCAAAGAGAGAACGACGGCGGATTTCTTCGGTAAATTTTAAAAACGAGTTATCGGTAAATTTGGTACGCAGATAATTAAACATCGGCTCTTGACGGGTATCGGCATTGATAATCATAACCGCAAAAACTTTATACGTTCTCACCTCGCCATTCCACGTGTTGAGCGTCAATGTGGTTAACCGTTGTGCGTATTCCAGTTTTCCTTTTGCCAGCAAGTTAAAGCGGGAAAACATAAGTCCACTATTGAGGTTATGACCGTAAATTATCAAATTACGGTTGGTTGCCCCAATGGACAAGTCGTTGCGATAATCAAAATACAGCGTACCCGCTTTTTCCGGTTGTTTTAGATAGTTTTTATCCAAATAAAAATCGTTATCCACCGTTTGTACCACCGGATTATCAATCGCACCGTTAAACAAATCATTACCCGTGGTGGCAAAAGTCAACCATGCTTTAATGTCGTGGTTGCGGCGATAGAGTGATAAAAAGGAAGGGTCGATGCCTTCCGGATAAACGGTAGTATCCTCGGTATCTTCCGGCACGGAGGACGGTTGATCTTGCTCTGTGTAATACCACTTTTGTGCCGTTTCGGTGACCTTTTGTGTCCGATACGGTTGTAGCAGTAAATCATCAATCAAATAACCGGCACAGCCGATAAAAACAATTAACGCCGCTAAAAACACAAGCTTGCGAATCCATTCCCGCAAGCTGTCACCACGCACCGGAATAAAGGATTTTAAAAAAGATGTTCCTCTTTTTTTGTGAGTATTATTTTTTTTCATCGATTTATTTTTCTCCTTTGCAACGTGGCAACCGCCTCTCGCAAGGCTTTGGCCAATGCGCGAACATCATCTTCCGTGTTGTGACGGCAAAAACTG
>JAGBSU010000047.1 GCA_017631705.1 Clostridia bacterium
AATCGCTCCTCAACACCGCCCTTTGGTTGCTCGGACGGACCTTCGCACAACGCATCGACCAGTTCTCCCAAACCCACGCCGTTTTGCTGTGCCAAGCCTTTGAGTTTGTCGAGCATGGGTTCTATGGTATCGAACTTCATGCCCTTTTGCGCGTAAGCCGTTGCTTCTTCCTTCGACAGTTGGTAGTCCTGTTTGTTGAATTTCACCGGCAAACAGAATGTCTCCTCCTGCAAGTGTGGCTCGGCACACTCATTCGGTACGACCTCCGTTTGGGACGGCTCACTATGTTCAGACGGTATGGTTGCCGTCACGACAGTCTTTTCATCCATGGTTATCCTCCTTTTGCATCGTTCCGTCATAGTTTAAAAAATTCCGTGTTTCGGTTGCCAAGTGTTCCTCTTTTGGTACGTCGCGGTACGGTTTTGGCGGTTTTTCCTCGTCCTTGCGAGCCATTTCGCGTAACAGCATCGCCGTCGCCACACCCAATACAAATCCTATAATCGCTTCCATAATTTCTACCCCCATCGTTCACGTAAATCTTGTGCCAACAACGTACCTGCCGTCACACGCTCATGCGTTTTCGGCGGTGCAGGACGAAAATGCGTGATATCCTCCATCGCATACCGCAACGCATCCATCAAATGGTTGGCACAGTCACGGGGACGGTTAATCACACCCGTGTGGTCCTTGTCCCACGCGTAAGCCGAAAGTTCCGCCACCGTGCATCGGCATTTGGGATGCACAACGATTTGATATTCTTGCAGGCGTGCAATACCGTGCAATAACGAGCCGGCACCCTTGCCGGCGGCTGTCACCCGATAAATCCCCTCTCTGCGTAATTCTTCGTTGGATTTCGGCTCGGCGCTGTCGGCACGAATCCGTTCGCCGTCGTAGCCGAGCCGTCGAATGTTCTCGGCAATGTCACGGTTGAGAAGACCCTGCTTTTCAAACTCGTCAAACACATACAACAGACGGTCAATGGGATTCACCGCCGCGGCAATAAACGCCGTCGGGTCGTTGGTGTAACCGTAATCCAAGCCGTACACCCGTCGATATTTCCACGCGTCGGGCAACTGCTCCACATCAAATGCCTCAATACGCCAATTTTCATAAATCAGCCCCTCGGTCACGCCCCATTCTCCGCGGCCTGCTACCGCATACCGCCGCGGATTCTCCTGTTTCATGCGTTCAAAGACCGCACGGTCGGCGTCGTCTAAGAACTCGTTACAGCGATAGTCGGTGGTAAACACCGTCGCGTTGTCGGGTGTTTTATCGAAAAACCGCCGTTTAAGCCAATGCGTATCGCTCCACGGATTAAAGGTGAGCGTCGTCTGCTTAAATAACGGCGGCGGCACCTCACCGCGCGGAACAGATAAGTCAAAGGTGTCAAATTCCTCCTCGCTTTCCATTTCAAAGGCTTCCTCAATCCACACCCAACACAAATAGCCGCGTGTGACGGTGGTGGAGGCGATTTTATACACATTATCAAACCCACGAAACAGAATTTTCTGTCCGGTCGGCAGATAGGTCAGTTCCATCGGGCTGGTGGTGGCTTTCCATAAATGTGACACCCCCAACCGCCCCGCCGCCCAACGCAGTTGCGCAAAGGTGCTCGAACGGTGCGTGTCCATCACCTGCCGAATCACCAATAAATTGGCATCGGGATACTGCATCAGCCGTACTAAAAAATTCAGCGCGGTGGTGGTGGATTTTTTGGAGGCTTTCCCCCCTTTGAGCACCCGATACCGCGTTTTACAGTTCCAAAATTCACCGTAACCGCCGCCTACCGTCGTGGCTAAATCCACGGTTTTCATGTTATCCGCTCCTCACCGACAAACTGCACGGCTTCGCTCTTTACGGCCAGTTCCTGCCGTTCGCCTTTTTCCAAAAAAGCGGCACGGTTTCGCAAATAAAACATCCATAGTCCGTGGCTTTTCGGGTCGGCCGCCAACGCGTGTGAAATCACCGAAGCGGTACATTCCTGCAACGCGGCAGTCAGCAAGGCGGCGACACTGCCGTGACCGTCGGCATACGAAAGCAGTGTTTCATACGAAATCCCCAAGGTAGCCGCCAACGCATCCGCATGAAACGGACCGCCGTTTGCCGCACATTCTTGTCGGCATCGGTCAATCTCCGCCGTAATTTGTGCCAAAGACCCTAACTGTTTCATGCGGTGTCACCTCCGTTTTTGAAGTGCCCACAGTATAGCACAACAGAGGCAGTCACCTTCAAGACACTTGTGCAGTTTTTTTCGGCAGTTTTTTTTGAGCGTCAAAAGCAAGGCGTTCCAAGGCTTTGTTGTGTTCTCTGAGCACATACTGCTTGCTGTACCCCATTCGCCCTATCAGGTCACCCCATGTTAAACATTGCAGGTAACGCAGTCGCATCACCCGCCGTTGAACATCCGTGAGCAGCGTATGTTGCAGCCGTGCCAAATTGCGTAATTGCCTCGCCGCCAACGCTTTACGCACCGCCAACCGTTCGGTATGCAAATCGTGAAGAAACTGCATATCCATCGCCTCCCATCCCGTGCTTTCCTCCTCTAATGCAAGCATGTCCTGCCATTCCTCATCCATAGCCGTCAATTCCCGTCGTAATGCCACCGCCTTTTGCAATTCGGCTTTTATTTTTTCTGCTCCTGCACTCAATGCCATCGTTTTGCTTCTCCTTTTCTTTTTCACACACACCGCATACCGTGAGTCCCACCGCATATAACGGTGCACCGCATTCCTCACACCATCCGCACACCGTTTCGTCAACGGCGGCATCGTACGCCGGACACGCCGGCTCACAATAAATTTTCCCGCATACGAAACACATAACGTCCTCTTTTGTTGTTTGACAGCGTGTTCTGCACCGCGTTTTTCACCGAAAATGTTGAAATGTGGAAAACTCCTTTTGCCCGTTTGTTGCGTTAGGATACGAAAGAGGATATGGATAACGATAAGGCTACGGATAAGGATACGGATATAGAACAACATTCTGTTACGCTGTTAATAGTTTGTTTTTTAACGGTCACTTAACATTTTCAAAGAATACAAGACGGTTGTAACCGTTGATTTTGCTGAGTTTTTTTCACAATTTTACTTGCTTGCCGTCATGGCATCGGCGGACAT
Source organism: Clostridia bacterium (assembly GCA_017631705.1). Lineage (GTDB taxonomy): Bacteria > Bacillota > Clostridia > Oscillospirales > Acutalibacteraceae > RGIG3009. Next base: position 3,117 of record JAGBSU010000047.1, read on the forward strand.
TTTTCGCGCTTATTTTTCACATTTTGATGCTTTTCCCAGTTGACTACCTGTAAATACAGGCGGTCGTCGACGACGTAAAATTCCAATAATCCGGCCTCGGCTAACGCTTCCGCCGCGGCACCGACCGCCTCCGACGACACATCTTCTCTCAACGGAAATAATTTGGCACGCAGCAGCGGTGCACGCGCATCACACCGTCCGAAATCGTCGCATTGTACCAATAATCGGTAAAAACACACCTCCTCAAACCACGACAACCCCTCCACCGTGGGGCTGTAGCAAATCGACTCCTTCAAAATTCGATTAGGCATTTTCCTCCTCCTCCTTTCTACTTAAAGTAGAGTTTTAGGTGATAAAAGAAACCAAAGAGTCGGTTAGGTGGTTGACTCTTAGGTTACCCCTATTATATCCTACTTTTGGTAGAATGTCAAGAGAAAAGTAGAAAACGCAAGAAAAAACTTGCTTTTTCTCTACTTTCAGTATATAATTAGTAGAGAAAGGGGAAATGAGCATGTCGATTGCGCAGAACATCCGTCGTTTGCGAGAGCAGCACGGGTTAACCCAGCAAGAGTTAGGGCAAATTGCAGGAGTATCGGACAAAGCGGTTTCCACATGGGAAAACGGGACCAAAACACCGCGCATGGGTGCGGTATCGCGGTTGGCGGAGCATTTCGGTATTCCGAAAAGTGAGATTTTAGACGATACCGCCTCTCCCCTGCGGGACACACGGTTTGCCGCCGCACTGGATAAGTTTTGCAACGCGTGGGAAAAAACGCCCGAACAAATTGAGCGAGAATTATCCTTGCGCGGTGGTCGGCTTTCGCAACTGCGTCGGGGGGAAGCCTTACCCACCGAACGGGAATTAGATTTATTTGCGGGATATTTTCACGCACCGCGTGCGGTCTTGCGTGACAGCGGCACCGTATCGTTTGACCCATCCAACGTCACGCCCATTCCGGTCGCACTTCACGATGCACGGCGTGTACCGGTATTGGGTCGCGTGCCGGCAGGTGTCCCGATTGAAGCGATTACCGATATCGTGGAAGAAATCGAATTATCCGACCGTCTGTCCACCGATGGATACGATTATTTCGGGTTACTCGTCACGGGGGACAGCATGGTTCCCGAATACCGCGACGGCGATGTGGTCATTTTGCGAGTACAACCCACCGCAGAAACCGGCGACGACGTGGTGGCGTATATCGGCAATAACGATGCCACGCTCAAACGGCTGACGGTAACGGAAAACGGCATTCAGCTTCGCCCTTTGAATCCCGATTACGCGATACGCAGTTTCACCAACACGGAGGTGCAGGCATTGCCGGTCACCATCGCCGGTGTCGTGGTGGAACAGCGTCGCATGCGGAGGCGTTGATGGAAACGGTACTGTGTTATCTGGAACAAAACGAGCAGTATTCGATGCTGTATCGCAATAAAAAAGAAAACGACATCAATGCCGGTAAATGGATTGGTGTCGGCGGTAAAATCGAGGCAGGCGAAACCCCCGAAGATGCCTTGTTGCGTGAAGTTGAGGAAGAAACAGGGTTACACCTCACCGCCTACCGTTTTCGCGGTGTAGTGGAGTTTTGTTCCGATACCTTTTGCGAAACCATGCACCTGTTCACCGCCACCGCGTGGAACGGCACGCTTGGTGCATGCGACGAGGGCGATTTGCAATGGATTGCCAAAAGCGAACTGCATCGCTATCCGCTGTGGGAGGGCGATGCCGTGTTTTTAAAAGCCTTGCAGACGGACAGACCGCCCTTTCGGTTGCGGCTGTGTTATCAAGGCGACCGCCTTGTTTCGCAAGAATTTTTGTCGGTGTAACAATGCACCTCTTTTGTCATTATATAAAACCTCTACTGAATTTTCATCAGTAGAGGTTTTTTGTAATTTGTTATAACGACAGTTCCTCAAAGGAGGTGCGCAAGGTGTGGCAAGAAGCGTGAAACTGCTCTATTTCCTGTTCGTTCAAGGACAGCGACAGCACGCGTTTTACGCCGTTGCGATTGATAATGCACGGAACACCGGCAAATACATTTTTTTCGCCGTATTCGCCGAGTAGCATGGCAGACACCGTCACTACGCTGTTTTCATTGTTTAAAATGGATTTGGTAATTCGTGCAAGCGACATGCCGATACCGTAATAGGTGGCACCCTTGGCACGAATGATATGCTGTGCCGCGTTACGCACCTCGTCTTCCACGGCACGAACTTGTTCCCACGTGCAAGGGCAATCCGACAAATCATTGCAAATATCTATGATCGGGCGGGTTGCCAGCATGGCCTGTGACCACGGCACGAATTCGCTGTCGCCGTGTTCGCCGATGACATACGCGTGAATGTTGCGAGAATCCACCTCAAATAAGCCACCCAACAAATACCGCAAGCGCGCCGTATCCAATGCCGTACCGCTTCCCACGACACGGCGCGGGTCAAAGCCCGAAAGCGAGCAAGTAATCTGTGTCATAATATCCACCGGATTGGTGGCGACTAAGAAAATACCGTCAAAGCCGGAGGATAACACCGCTTGCACGATACTACTGAACACCTTAGCGTTGCGTTGTAACAGTTCCAACCGCGATTCTCCCGGTTTTTGTGCGACACCTGCGCACAGTACCGCAATATCGGCATCGGCACAGTCGCTGTATTCGCCGGCATAAATTTTCATTGCCGAGGTTGAAAACGCCAAACCGTGATTTAAATCCATCGCCTCACCTGCCGCGCGTTCTTTATTCAAGTCAATGAGTACGAGTTCATCGCATACATTTTGATTGAGTAAGGCATAGGCATAACTCATCCCCACCATGCCGGTACCGACCAATGCTACCTTGCGAAGATCTTGATTCATATGTTTTTCCTCCTTATCGCCTTTCTATTTTGCCTAAAACAACAGCGTATATTCACAGGGAGTCATACCCGTGAATATACGCTGTGACCGCTTCTAAAATTATTTATGTATCGTATGATACGCTCTACAAACTCGTTTACCCACAAAACATAAGGATTCATACGCAATGGTATGACAAGCGGCAGCATAGTCCTCCACCGTGGGAAAATCTCCGAATACCGTGACAACATCGCCTTCCTTAACACCGCCGACAGCGGTGACATCCAACACGCATTGGTCCATGCACACTTTGCCGATAATCGGCACGGCTTTACCGCCAACCGATACGTGGTAACGGTTGGACAATGCCCGCGGCATACCATCGCCGTACCCCACGGGGACGGTTGCCAACACGCTTTCCCGTGCGGTAGTAAACGTACCGCCATAACTGACAGGGGTGTTTGCCGGCACGGTTTTTACAAGCGACACCCGCGTTTTGAGCAACATGGCAGGCTGTAACGCACACAGCGTTTTCATCCACGGTGAGGGGGCGACACCGTATAGAATAATACCGGGACGCACCATGTCCAAGTGCATTTCGGGAAAACGCAAGGTGCCGGCGCTGTTACAGCAATGCCGCAACGAAAAGGTGATGCCGCGTTTTCGGAGTTCGGAAAGTGCGGTGGTAAACAGCGAAAATTGATGACGGGTTTGCTCCTCTTTGTCGATTTCATCCGCAACGGCAAAATGCGTAAAGCAACCCTCTGCCCGCAAATGCGGCAACCGACAAGCCGCCGCAATATCGTCTAACACCGCCGCATCCGTTTGCGGATGGTGGTAGAAAAAGCCGACACGCGACATCGCCGTATCCAACTTGATATGCACCATCACCGTGACACCGGCGGCAGCCGCCGCTTCTTCCAAACGGCGAGCATGGTCTATCCCGACCACCGTTTGGGTAATATGGTGCTTGGCCAAGGTTTCCGCCGCCTCGGGCGGAACATACGAGAGAATTAAAATCGGTGCGGTGATATCGGCTCTGCGGAGTTCTAACGCTTCTTGCAAATTCGAAACCGCCAAACAGTCGGCACCGACGGCAAGCAACCGCCGTGCTACCGATACAGCACCGTGACCGTAGGCATCCGCCTTGACCACCGCCATCAACTTACAGGAGGGCGACAGTAACCGCCGTACTGCGTGATAGTTCTGCTCAATCGCATCCAATTGTATTTCTGCCCATGTATGATACCAAGTTTCCGACACGGCAATCTCCCCCTTACATGATAAACTATACTATAGTATATCGCATTTATGTTATGAATCAAGAATTTTTTGTGCAACACGAATACCGTCCACCGCCGCCGAGGTAATCCCACCGGCATAACCGGCACCCTCACCGCACGGATAAACACCCGCAATCGACGAAAATCCGAGTTCGTCACGCACCATGCGTACGGGTGAGGAACTGCGCGATTCCACGCCGGTGAGAACGGCATCGGCACGGTCAAAGCCGTGCAACTGTTTGCCGAATTGCGGCAACGCAAATGCCAATGATTTTGCTACAAACGGTGGCAAACAATCGTGTAAATCCGCCATTTTAACACCGGGTAGATACGAAGGCGTGACCTCTCCGAACGGTGTGCCGGTACGGTGTGCCAAAAAGTCACCGACAGTTTGAACAGGAGCCGCATACCCACCGCCGCCTGCTTTAAAAGCGGCTTGCTCCAAGCGGCGTTGCCACGCAAAGCCTGCTAAGGGAGAATCCCCTTCTATATCGTGCGGAGTGACTTCCACCAACAACGCGCTGTTGGAATTTTCGGCATCGCGTGCAAAGTTGCTCATACCGTTAACTGCCACACCGCCTTCCTCCGAGGCGGCGGCAATCACCACACCGCCCGGACACATGCAAAAGGTATATACTCCACGGTTATCGGGGGTACGGCAGGCTAATTTATAATCGGCGGCACCGAGCGACGGATGCCCTGCCGATTTACCGTATTGTACCGTATCAATCATGGTGCGAGGATGCTCAATACGCACCCCGACAGCAAACGGCTTACGCTCCATCACAACTCCGCGGCGATACAGCATTTCCGCTGTATCGCGCGCACTGTGACCGATAGCCAAAATCAGTTGCGTACAAGGGATTTCCTCCCTGTCGTTCACCGTCACACCGCACAACGCACCGTTTTTGACGATAATATCGGTGACGGTAGCCTCAAAACGGATTTCACCGCCGAGTGCTTCGATTTTTTTACGCAAGCCGATAACGGCATCGCACAAACGGTCGGTGCCGACATGCGGTTTGGCTTGCCACAAAATTTCCGCGGGTGCGCCCGCTTCTACCAATTCTTCTAACACAAAACGAATGCGCGGGTCTTTGATACCGGTGTTGAGTTTTCCATCGGAAAACGTGCCGGCACCACCTTCGCCGAATTGCACATTGGACCCCGTATTGAGTACACCGGTAGTTCTAAACTGTTCCACCGCTTTTAGGCGGTCCTCTACCGCTTGACCGCGTTCCAATAACAGCGGTGACAGTCCTGCTTTGGCTAAGTTGAGTGCTGCAAACAAACCTGCCGGACCGCAACCGACCACAATCGGACGATACGGCGGTTTGTGAATCACTTCGGCAACCTCAAAAACCGGCGGTGTATACAGCCGGATATCATTCGAACGGCAAGCCGCAACCAATGCCGCTTCGTCGCCTTGTATGGTTGCCGCTACCGTGATTTGAAAAGAAACAGCACCCTTGTGCCGTGCATCGACGGATTTTTTATGTAAATGATAAGCGGTTAATTTTTCCGCTTTGATATGCAGTTTTGCTAATACCGCTAAACGAAGTTCATCTTCGGTATAAGAAAGCGGCAATTTGATACCGCCAACCAGTATCATGTCCCACACACCGCCTTTGCCGCCGCATAGGCAGATGCCCATGCCCAGTGCAGATTATATCCACCGCAATCGCCGTCAACATCCAGCAATTCGCCCACTAAATACAAGCCTTTTGCCAAGCGCGATTCCATGGTATTAGGGCAAATATCCGCTGTGGCGATACCGCCGGCGGTCACTTGTGCACCGCCGAAACCTTGCGTGCCGAGCACTTTAACGGTAAAGCCTTTGACGGTATCCACCAACCGTTTTTGCTGTGCGGCGGTCAGCCGTGACATGTCCTGTACCAGCGAAAACCCTGCCGCACGACACACGGTTTGCCCAATGCGTTTATGCAAAATACCGGTGAAAAAATCCTCACCCGTGCGGTTACCTCTGGCGGCAACCGCCGCCGATAATTCCTCATGCGAAAGGGTGGGCAGTAAATCGATTTGTACCGTCATATCCCCCACCTTGCGGCGTTCCCAATCCCCCGCCACACGGGAAATATACATCACAGCAGGACCGGAAATACCGTATTCGGTAAACAGCAGTTCGTCGGTGCGAGAGCATAAGGGTTTGCCGTCGAGCAAGAAGGTGACGGTGGCATCGGTACGCAAGCCCTTGACGGCGCGCACCCAATCGGTTTCGGTTTTGACCTGCACCACCGAGGGGAACAGCGGTGTTCTGCGATGTCCCAAAGCGGTCAGCAAGGCATAGCCATCCGTACTGCCGCCAAGTGACGGCGATGCCGCACCGCCGGTACATACGATGACCTGTTTTGCCGAAAATTCCCCTGCCGTGGTGGTAACCTGCCAGCCCTTTTCGTTCGGGACAAGGGCGGTGACCGCCGTATCGCACCTCTCGGTCACACCGTGTCGTTGCAATTCCAACCGCAAGCAATCTAACACCGCCGCCGCTTGACGGCACAAGGGATAGGTACGACCGTCTGCCTCGGCAGTGCACAGCACACCGAGCGAGGCGAAAAAGTCCGTGCAAGCCGTTACGGGAAACGCCGCTAAAGCCGGTGCCGTAAAGGCGGCGGCATTTTCGCCGTGATAGGCGGCGGTAGAAACGTGACGGTTGCTCAAATTGCACGTGCCGTTGCCGGTGGACAACAGTTTACGCCCCACACGTGCCGAACGTTCCAACAAGAGCACTTTATCGCCGCCGGCAAAGCGTGCACAAAACACCGCCGCCGCCAATCCCGAAGCACCGCCGCCGACAATGATGGTATCGTAATATGCCGCCACAAAACCGCCTCCCTTTTTTCTTAGTGTGACGGGGTTTGAATCCCGTCACACTGATATTATACCTATCCGAAAAAGTACTGTCAAGACTTCGCGGATTTTACGGTTGCTTTTTTCCGGCCGATGCAGTATACTAATTTTAAGAAGAAAATCATGGGGGAATCACACATGGCTCAAAATCGAGTAACCCTATCCATTGCCGGTGCCCAATACACCGTATTGTCCGACGATTCGGTGGAATATATGCAAGATATCGGGCGTGAATTGGACCGCACTTTACGGAATATGCTGGAAGCCAATCCGCGCTTGTCGCAAAACATGGCGGCAGTGTTGGCGGCGGTCAATAATTTAGACCGCGCCCGCAAAGCCGAACTTGCCGCCGACCGCTTGCGGTCACAAGTAGCATCGTATTTGGAAGAAACGCAGGCTCTCCGTGCTCAAATGGAAGCTTTGCGTCGGTTATATTCCTAATATGATACCGGAGCTGTTATCGCCCGTCGGCTCGTGGGAGTCGCTGGTGGCGGCGGTGTACACCGGTGCGGATGCGGTGTACTTAGGTGTCGGGTCGTTTAACGCTCGCCGCCACGCACAAAACTTTTCCGTAACAGATGAATCGTCAGCCACTTCCTCGTTGCGTGAGGCAGTGGCTTTTTGCCATGCCCGCGGTGTCAAGGTGCATGTCACGCTCAACACCTTGGTAACCGACAAAGAGTTTCCCGAAGCGTTAAACATTGCCGAAGCGGCTTGTGCATGCGGTGTCGATGCACTGATTGTGCAAGACCGCGGTTTGGCACGCCGCATTCATGCCGCCGCACCGGATATGCCGCTTCATGCTTCTACCCAACTTTCCTGCCATTCCCCCGCCGGTGTAAAACGGCTCAAAGAAATCGGTTTTTCACGGGTGGTGCTCGCACGGGAAATGTCAAAAAAAGAGATTGCCGCTTGTGCTGATTTAGGGGTAGAATTGGAAGTGTTTGTGCATGGGGCACTGTGTATGTCTGTTTCGGGGCAATGTTTGTTATCCGCCATGCTTGGTGGGCGCAGCGGTAACCGCGGATTATGCGCCCAACCGTGCCGTTTACCGTTTGCGGCAGGGCATCGCCCGACAGCAGACGAAGCGGCACTCAGTTTAAAAGACAATTCGCTGTATTCTCATATTGATGAACTCAAAAAATTAGGGATTGCATCGCTGAAAATTGAAGGGCGTATGAAACGGCCGGAATATGTTTCCGCCGCCACTGCGGCTTTGCGCCGTATTTTGGACGGCAAATCGCCCGATGAACAACTAACAGACGATTTAGGGGCCGTTTTTTCGCGGTCGGGGTTTACCGACGGGTATTTTATCGGCAAACG
>JAGBSU010000048.1 GCA_017631705.1 Clostridia bacterium
ATGACTTTTTCATTCTTTACACCTCCAAAATCCCGCCGGCAGTGTAGCCCAGCGCTTCCATTTCATACGTAAACACTTCTTCCAACGATAACGGCAGAACATCCAATAAAATCGGCGAAAGAGCAGACAACTTCGCCACCGTTTCTTCGCGGTTGCCGCGTACAATCAAGTTGGCAACCGAACCGCGTTTGACGAAATTTAAAATATCCAGCATACTGAAATCGCCTTCGCTAAACTCATGGGAAAACGCAATCTGTACTTTAAAAAGTGAGGTTTTAAGGTTTTGAATATCGCTTTCGAGCACCAAACCGCCTTTGTGCAACAACGCCAACTGGTCGCAAGTATCTTCTAATTCACGCAAAGAATGCGAAGTAATAATAGCGGTCGCGTTGCGCTCTAACACTTCTTCGCAAATCAAGTTTTTCACGGTATGGCGCATAATCGGGTCCAAACCGTCAAACGTTTCGTCAAAAAAGAGGTATTGCGGATGCGACGAAAGCGCCAAAATGGTGGCAGCTTGCCGTTTCATACCTTTGGAAAACGTGTTTAAATTCTTTTGCGGGTCCAATCCAAACAACTTGGTTAACTGTGCAAAACGAGCCGTGTCAAAATCGTGATGAATGGCGGCGTATAATTTTGCCATGCGGTTCATATTGGCACCACCGAGAAAAAACAAGCCATCGGGAACAAAGGCAATTTGTGCTTTTTTGCAGGGGTTTTCGTATATCGGTTCCCCGTCAAAGGTGGCACTGCCGCCATCGGCACGATAAATCCCGGCCAATATGCGCAAAAAAGTGGATTTTCCGGCACCGTTCGAGCCAACCATGCCATAAATGCATCCTTGCGGTATCGTGCAAGAAATAGAATCCAAGGCTAAAAAATCGTCAAATCGTTTGGTAAGTGCATGGGTTTGGATCATAAATTGACACCTCTTTCTTCATAAGTCTTGCGAACGCACTCCATTATTTCTTCTTTTGAAATACCGGCGAGTGCTAATTCGCTGATTAGGGTTTGTAATTGTTTCAATTTTCCACGGCTGTGTTCCATTAGTAACTCTTTGGCATTTTTGGCGACAAAACAACCAATACCCGGCACAGAATAAATAATACCGCGCACGTCCAATTCGGAATATGCCTTTTGAATGGTGTTGGGGTTAATCGAGAGTTCTATCGACAAACTCCGCACCGACGGTAACTGGGATTCCGGCGGTAACAAATCGGTCAACACAAACTTTTCCATTTGTTCAATCAACTGTTCGTACACCGGTTTTCGTGATAATGGGTCGATGTGAAACATACAAAGCCTCCTTTCTGTTGATTGGTGAATTAGGTGTACTATTCACCGTAGTACACCTAAACTATACCATACCGCTTTGCCGTTGTCAATAACTTTTAAAAAAAATAATCCCTCGTTTAACAACGAGGGATGTTATACAGTTCGCAGGCGTTTTGTTCGCCCCATTGTAACACCGTTTCGGTGCTAACACCGCGCAACGCGGCAATCGCGGCGGCGGTGTAGAAAATCTTTGAAGAATCACACCGTTTCCCACGGTACGGTTCGGGTGCCAAGTAGGGGGCATCGGTTTCAAGCAGTAAACGCTCGGGCGGAATAACAGCGGCAACTTCGGTGAGTTTGCGCGCATTTTTAAAGGTAACTACACCGCCGATACCGATATACATACCCAAGTTTACGATTTCTCGTGCCATCTCGGTACTGCCGGAAAAACAATGCACCACACCACGTGGACGATATTTTTGAAGCAAACAAAGCGTGTCCTCATGTGCCTCGCGGTCGTGTACCACCACCGGCAAATCAAGGGCATGCGCCAATTCCAGTTGACGGCAAAACCATTGCTGTTGAATATCACGCGGGCAGGCATCGTCGTAATGGTAATCAAGCCCGATTTCGCCAATTGCCACCACTTTTTCGTCGGCGGCTAACCGAGAAAGCACCTGCAAATCGCTGTCAATGGCGTTTCCGGCATCTTCGGGGTGAATACCCACCGCCGCAAATAAGTGTGGGAATCGATGAGCGAGTGCCACCGCCAATGAAGCACTGTTAGCCGAAGTAGCGGCTTCAATAATGCCGCATACACCGTTTTCAAACAGCGAAGTGAGTAAAACCTCGCGGTCAGAGTCAAACGCTGTATCCAAATAATGTGCGTGTGAATCAAAAATAGGCATAGCGTTACACTCAATGAATTTGACTGCCGGGCTTCATGCCGTCGACAAAAATCACTTTGGCGGCATCGCCGTCATCGGCGGCTAAAATCATACCACGGCTTTCCACACCGCATAACGTAGCGGGCTTCAAGTTGGCAACCACAATCACACGGCGACCTTTCAAATCGTCGGGCGTATACCATTGCGAAATACCCGAAGCAACAATGCGGGGTGTACCGCTGCCGTCATTCAAGGTAAGACGCAACAGTTTTTTTGATTTTTTCACCGGTTCGCAATCCACCACTTCGGCAACGCGCAAATCAATTTTGGCAAAATCGTCAATACCGATTTCCGAAAGGAAAGCAACCGTTTCATTCACTTCGGGTTCTTCCGCTTCGGCCTGTGCTTGCAATTCCGCCAACACTTTTTCCACGTCCACGCGAGCAAACAACGGTTCGGGTGTACCCACGGTATAAGCATCGGTAGTACCCATCGCCAAACCGCGCAAGCAATCCACCGAAGCGATGTTTAGTTGTGCAAAAATCTTCTCGGCAGTTTCCGGCAAAAACGGTTTTAAGAAAATTGCCAATAAACGGATACATTCGAGAAGGATATACAGCACCGTTTCCAACTGCGGCAGATTTTCTTCTTGTTTTGCCAGCGTCCATGGTGTCGTTTCGTCAATATACTTGTTACAACGCTTGGCAAGCGCCATCACCGCGTGTGCGGCATCGGCATTGCGGTAAGCATCCATCAACTGACTGTAAGTTTTCACAGTCCCCGCGGCAACGTCTGCCAAATCGGCATCAAATTCACTGCCGACAACGTCCGTTTTACGTACCGTACCACCAAAATATTTGTTGGTCATCGCAATACTGCGGTTGACCAAGTTGCCCAAGGTATTGGCAAGGTCGGCGTTGTAAAGGTTCAAGAAACTTTCATAGGTAATCGTACCGTCCTGTGCGAACGGAATTTCCGAAAGCAAATAATACCGCACGGCATCGGTGCTGAATTTTTCTGCCAACTCATCGGCATACAGCACGTTCCCTTTGGATTTGCTCATTTTATCCTCGCCCGAAAGTAACCACGGATGCCCCAACACTTGTTTGGGCAACGGCTCGCCGAGAGCCATCAAAATAATCGGCCAATAAATGGTATGGAACCGCACAATATCCTTACCGATAACGTGCAAATCCGCTGGCCAATAATGTTTATAAAGGTCACTGCTGCCGTCGGGATGATACCCCAAACCGGTGATATAGTTAGACAGCGCATCCAACCACACGTAAGTCACGTGTTTCGGATCGAATTCCACGGGAATACCCCACGTAAACGAGGTGCGCGATACGCACAAATCCGAAAGACCGGGTTTTAAGAAGTTGTTAATCATTTCATTACGGCGCGATTCCGGTTGGAAGAAATCCGGATTTTCCTCGTAATACTGCATCAAACGGTCTTGATATTTAGAAAGACGTAAAAAATACGCTTCTTCCTTGGCATCTACTACCGGCCGTCCGCAATCGGGACATTTGCCGTCGGTAATTTGCGAAGCGGTAAAGAACGACTCGCACGGCACACAATACTTACCCTCGTATTCGCCTTTGTAAATATCGCCTTGCTCATACAACTTCTTAAAAATTGCTTGCACCGAAGCCTCGTGGTCGGCATCCGTCGTACGGATAAAACGGTCGTAGGAGGTGTTCAGTTTATCCCACACACCCTTAATCTGTGCGGCAATACCGTCAACGTATTCCTTGGGCGAAACACCTTGCTCTTCGGCGTATTGCTGAATTTTTTGACCATGCTCGTCCGAACCGGTCAAAAAATGCACGTCGTACCCTTGCATTCGTTTGTACCGAGCAATCGTGTCAGCCAACACAATATCGTAAGCATTGCCGATATGCGGTTTGCGCGACGTATAGGCAATGGCGGTGGTAATATAAAACTTTTCCTTTTCCATGGAAACGCCTCCTTTTTGAGATACAACTTATATTCTAACAGATTTTGGTAAAAAAACAAGTCTTTCCTTACGCAAACTTGCAATTTTCTCTATAAATATTTATAATAGGGCGTGAGGTGGCGTATGAAACAACTGATTTTCACCGTACCGCCGTCAAACGACGGCGAAACGATACAAACTTTTTTGCGGCAAACTTGCGGCCTTTCGTGGCGCATGGTTGTCCGCCTCAAACATACCCAAAACGGCATCACCGTCGGTGGCGAACACCGCCGCACCATTGACCGCATATCGGCAGGGGATACCTTGGTGCTTTCCTTGCCGGAAGACGAAGTGCGCATCGAAGGTGCCGATATACCGCTGTCAATAGTATACGAAGACGAATCGCTGTTGGTGGTCAATAAACCACCGTACTTGGCGGTACACCCCTCAGCAGGAAAACCCGAACCGACTTTGGCAAATGCCGTGGTAGGGTACTATCAGCGGCAAGGCGAGGCTTGTTCGTTTCGTCCGACCAACCGTCTGGACCGCAACACCAGCGGCTTGTTGCTGGCAGCCAAAAATCCGCATATCGCCTTTGCGCTCACCGGCAAAGTGGAAAAAACCTACTTGGCAATTGTACTGGGAAATTTAGAAGGCACCGGCACCATTGATCAACCGATTCGTGTTAAAGAGGGGTGCTGTATCACCAGGGAAGTGGGTGAGGGCGGCAAGGAAAGCCGCACACATTACGAAGCACTGGCAAGCGACGGTCAGGTGACATTGGTGCGTTTGCAACTGGAAACCGGCAGAACGCATCAAATCCGCGTACACATGTCGTGGCTCGGTTATCCGCTGGCAGGGGATACCATGTACGGTACCGACGAGGTGGTAATGGCACGCCATGCACTTCATTGTGTCAGTATGCGGTTTTCGCACCCGTTGACCGGTGAACGGATTGAACTGACAGCACCGCTTCCCGACGATATGCGCACTTGCTTAAAACAGCACACTAACCCCAAAACTTGCAATTTTTGTGAACATCTGTTATAATAAACCGTAATTTTCGTGAAAAGAGGTGAGACACCGTGAAAAACATTGATTGGCAAAAAGTAAAAGAAACCATGGCAAAGTGGAAAGAAACCGCCGCCGTGTGGTGGGAATATTCCTATCGTTTTTGTTACATTGTCGGCGTTCGCTCCATGCGGTGTCTCAAAACGGCAAAACGATTCACGCGGTTATTGTGGATACCGGTTTGGCGCGGCATTTATCGCGCGGCAGATATCCTTTTACTGCGGTATCTCCGTGCAGGTGTAGGGGAAATCCGCCATTTATGGCGCGAAATCCGCGGCATCAAAAAAGGTGAAACATCAGCCTTTTTGCGTAGCCGTCTTTTCCGCTTGGTACAATTGCCGGTTCTGGCAGTAAAACGGCACCGCAAATTATTTATAACAGCAGGCAATACCGCATTACCGATAGTGGCTTTGTTGCTGTTACTTGCCAATTTACGCTTTTGGAATACGGCGGAATACGCTTTGGCGTTGGAATATGAAGGGAACGCAATCGGCTATATTGCCGACGAAAACGTGTATACCGGTGCGGCGAATTTG
>JAGBSU010000049.1 GCA_017631705.1 Clostridia bacterium
AAAAGCGACAAATCCACCTTGGCTTTGTACTTGCCGTACGGTTCCAAATACTTTTCATCGATACCGGCAGTTTTGGCAATGTCATAAATGGGTTTCATTTCGCATTGTTGAGCAATTTCAATGTCGGATAAATATGCCATACTGTATCACCTTACTTAAAATATTTCACAGCAGAAACAAACAACTTCATGTCGTAATTGCCGAGAACGTTTTTGTAAAGACCGTTACCGATACGTTCGGAGTGACCCATTTTACCAAGTACACGTCCGTCGGGAGAAATAATACCCTCGATAGCCGCCATGGAATTGTTGGGGTTAAAGCGCACGTCGTCGGTTGCGTTACCCGCCAAATCGACGTACTGCGTAGCAATTTGCCCGTTTTTCACCAAACTATCCAGCACCGCCGGCTCTGCCACAAATCGACCTTCACCGTGCGAAATCGGCACGTGGTAAATTTCACCCACCCTTGTACCGGAAAGCCACGGCGAATTATTGGTAGCCACGCGGGTTGCCACAATCCGTGATTGGTGACGACCGATGGTGTTAAAGGTGAGCGTCGGGCAATGTTCGTCGGTATCCATGATTTTGCCGTACGGCACCAAACCGAGTTTGATAAGCGCTTGGAAACCGTTGCAGATACCGCACATCAAACCGTCGCGCTTGTCAAGAAGCGCCGTCACTTGTTCTTTCACCGCCGCATTGCGGAACACCGCCATAATGAATTTACCCGAACCATCCGGTTCGTCACCGCCGGAAAATCCGCCGGGGATAAACACAATTTGCGACTGTGCAATTTTCTTCGAGAACTGTTCCACACTGCGTGCAATACCGTCGGAAGTCAAGTTGTTAATCACAAAAATTTCGGCATCGGCACCGGCGTCACGCACCGCTTTGGCGGAATCGTATTCGCAGTTGGTACCGGGGAATACCGGAATCAGCACCTTCGGCTTTGCCGTCTTGATAGCCGGAGCCTTTGTCACACCGGCAGTATAAGCATAATTTTCAATTGCTTTGCCTTCGGTCGGAATATTGCAAGGGAACACGCTTTCCAACTTGTCCTCATACACCGCTTGCAAGGTATCCAAAGCAATGGCTTCATCGCCATAGGTTATCCTCTTTTCAGCCGTCACCGTACCGATTTCGACACCGCCGATATCGTCGGTCACTTCCACCAAGAACGAACCATAACAGCAATCAAACAGCGTTTTCAAAGACACCGCGCTGTTGTACGCAAAACCAAAGCCGTTACCAATCGCCATTTTGAGTACCGCTTCGGCGATACCGCCCATCGTGGGCGTATAGCACGCCACGATTTTACCGTCACGCATAGCGTGTGTCACTTTGGCAAACAATGCTTTAAGCGATGCTGCCACCGGCAATCCTTTTTCATCGTATTCGGGTGCTAACAACACCACTTTGTTGCCGGCTTTTTTAAATTCCGGCGAAACGATGTTGCCCACTTTATCGGTAGTTACCGCAAACGACACCAACGTCGGCGGCACGTCTAATTTTTCAAAAGAACCACTCATGGAGTCCTTACCGCCGATAGCGGCAACCCCCAATTCTTTTTGTGCGCGGAACGCACCCAGCAACGCCGCCAGCGGTTTACCCCACCGTTTGGCATCTTTATTCGGCCGTTCAAAATATTCTTGGAACGTTAGATACACGTCGCTGAAATCGGCACCGGTTGCCACCAGTTTACACACCGATTCCACCACTGCCAAATAGGCACTGTGATACGGGCTCTTTTCAGCAATAAAGGGATTGTAACCCCATGCCATCAACGAACAATCGTCGGTATGACCTTGCTCAATCGAAATCTTATGCACCATAGCTTGAATTGGCGTTTGTTGATATTTACCGCCAAACGGCATCAACACCGTACCCGCACCAATGGTGGAGTCAAACCGTTCTGAAAGTCCGCGTTTGGAACAACTGTTCAAATCGCCTGCCAACGCGGTATATTCTTCGGTAAATGTACCGCTGATTTCTTTTTTATACGGTTCGGGTTTCGCCGGTGCAATGCAGATATGTTTTTCGGCCCCATTGGAGTTTAAGAACTCACGGCTGATATCCACAATGTTCACGCCGTGCCAACTCATCGTAAGACGCGGCTCGGCTTTCACCGTGGCAACCACCGTGGCTTCCAAGTTCTCACTATCAGCGAGTTCTTTAAATCTCTCCACGTCTTTGGCTTCCACAACCACGGCCATACGCTCTTGCGATTCGCTGATAGCCAGTTCCGTACCGTCAAGACCTTCGTATTTCTTCGGCACAGCATCCAAATTAATATGCAAGCCGTCTGCCAACTCACCAATCGCCACCGAAACACCGCCGGCACCGAAGTCGTTACAACGCTTAATCATGCGCGAAGCTTCTTTGTTGCGGAACAACCGTTGCAATTTGCGTTCTTCGGGCGCATTACCTTTTTGCACTTCGGCACCGCAACTTTCTAAGGATTCCAAGGTATGCGATTTGGAAGAACCGGTAGCACCGCCGCAACCGTCGCGACCCGTTCTACCACCGAGCAAAATCACGATATCACCGGCTTCGGGGCGTTCACGGCGCACATTTTCGGCAGGAGCCGCCGCAATAACCGCACCGATTTCCATACGTTTGGCGGCATACCCGTCGTGATAAATTTCATCCACCATACCGGTCGCCAAACCAATCTGGTTACCGTAAGAAGAATAACCGGCTGCCGCCGTGGTCACAATCTTGCGTTGCGGTAACTTGCCTTCCAAGGTTTGAGAAACCGGTTTTAACGGGTCTGCCGCACCGGTCACGCGCATTGCACCATATACATACGACCGCCCCGAAAGCGGGTCACGAATCGCACCGCCGATACACGTTGCCGCACCACCGAACGGTTCAATTTCCGTCGGATGGTTGTGTGTTTCGTTTTTGAAAAGCAATAACCACGGCTCTTTTTTGCCGTCATTTTCCACTTCAATTTTCACGGTACAGGCATTGATTTCTTCGGATTCATCGAGTTTATCCAACTGTCCCGTGCTCTTCAAATATTTCGCCGCTAATGTGCCGATATCCATCAAGTTAATCGGCTTGGTTCTGCCAAGTTCACGGCGCGTTTGCAGGTAATCGTCGTATGCCGCTTGCAACACGTCGTCTTCAAAAGTAACCTTGTCAATGGTCGTAAGGAAGGTAGTATGACGGCAATGGTCGGACCAATACGTGTCAATCATGCGAATTTCGGTAATCGTCGGTTCACGTTTTTCACCAATAAAATATTGCTGACAAAACGCAATATCGTCGTTATCCATCGCCAAACCGTATTGTTTCACAAACGCGGCAAGTCCGTCGCTGTCCAACGCATTAAACCCATTCAAGGTTTCCACCACAGTCGGCGCGACATAATCGGTTTTGAGTGTTTTAACCGGTTCAAGCGATGCTTCGCGTGATTCCACCGGGTTAATCACGTATTTTTTAATTTCTGCAATGTCGGCTTCGCTCACAACACCATCTAATAAATAGATGCGAGCCGTGCGCACAAGCGGACGTTCTTGTTGCGAAAGCAGTTGCAAGCATTGTGCCGCCGAATCGGCGCGTTGGTCAAACTGACCGGGCAAATATTCTGTCGCAAACACCGCGGCGGCGGTTAAATCTGCCGTTTCGCTCACTGTATCCAATTGCGGTTCGGAAAACACGGTGGTTTTCGCCGCTTCAAACAATTCTCTGTCAATATTTTCCACATCATAGCGGTTAATCACGCGCACACCGGTAATCCCAGCGATACCCAAAAGATTTTTGGCATCGCTAAGCAGTGTCGCGGCTTCGCCGGCAAACTCCGTTTTCTTTTCTACGTATAACCGATAAACCATTTTTTAGCCCTCCTTTGCCGCCAAAGCGCGCTTGCCGATATCGTGGCGGTAATACGCATTTTCAAAAGCCACTTTAGACACCGCCGCATAGGCTTTATCCAATGCTCCTTGCAAGGTGTCGCCTACTGCTGTCACACCTAACACACGTCCACCGGCAGTCAATAACCGTTCGCCGTCAAGCTTGGCACCGGCAACGTAAAATTCGCAACCGGTATTTTGGGGAAGTGTCATTTCAAA
>JAGBSU010000050.1 GCA_017631705.1 Clostridia bacterium
AGAAAATTTGGTGTCACAGCATATAAACACCAAGGTGCGCAGTATTGAGTTATCTACTCTGCAACGGTGTGCCGGTCATTTAACCAGCCGTACCGATGTCACGGAAGCGTATCAAGTCGGCGGTGCAGCAGTACATGCTGCTTTAAAGGGCGAGACGAGTAAAATGGTGGTGCTAAAACGCTTGTCGGATAATCCTTACCAATGCACCACGGATTTGTATGAGGTTTCGGAAATTGCCAATTTGGAAAAAACTGTGCCGGAGGCATGGATGGATACCGTGAATCTGCAAATGAATCCGGCGTTTTTGGAATATGCTCGGCCGCTGATTCAAGCAGAACTGCCGCCGATGTATATTTCCGGTTTACCGCACCACATTCGATTGAAATAAATTTCTTACAGTTTATTCACAGTCAATTCACATTCATGGGTAAAAGTTTTGTTATACTCTAACTGTACTCAGGGTGAGGATGGAGCCGCACCGGACTTGCCCTACGGAGAGTACATTTACCCCTCCTCAAAACACCCCTCTAACTTAAAGTAAAAAGCCTACCGTTGGTAGGCTTTTTACTTTGTGATACAAAGACCAAACAGCAAGTACTGCTGGTTGGTCTTTTTTTTATTTGTCATGCATATCTATCAATATCCAAGATGTTAACGGAAGGTGTGAATATGCAGTATTACACAGCGGCAATCCGTATCTTTCCCGAACCGTTGCGACGGGTTTTATCTCTTGTGCCCCCGCTTATACAAACGTACACACAAGAAATTCGTTTGCGTGCAGGACAAGCTGTTTCGTTGGGATATGGTGGGAAAGAACACGATATACAGCAACTTTGCTCACACGAATGGTTGCAGCAAACGGTAGATGTTCTCAGTAACGGTTCTTTATATGCCCACCAAGAAGAACTGCGCTGTGGATTTCTAACCACCGCCGACGGATGCCGTGTCGGTATTGCCGGTACCGCTGTAATACAAGCGGGACATCTTGTCGGGTATCGGGACATTTCTGCTTTGTGTGTGCGTATAGCACGCGAACATCAACATTGTGCAGAAATTTTACACCCATTACTTTATGACGGGAAACCACATAGTATCCTCTTGTGCGGTGAACCGTCAAGCGGAAAGACAAGCCTGTTACGGGACAGTATCCGTATCCTTAAAACTGAGTCATTATCCGTTGCGGTTATCGATGAACGCGGTGAGTTGTCGGTAAAAAACATAGGCTGTGACGTGCTGAAATTCACACCAAAAGCCAAAGGATTAGAACAAGCAATACGCTGTTTGGCACCGCAGGTCGTCGTATTTGACGAGTTGGGCGATGAAATCGAATGGCAAGCGGTTACGGACGCTATGCTTCGCGGTGTGCCAACCGTGACAACGGTGCATTGTCGGGACCCGCGGGAATTGATATGCCGTAACGGTGCTCTTAACGCTTTACAAAGCGGTATTTTCGAACATTTGGTTGTTTTGGAAGGAAAAGAACAGCCGGGTAGGATAAAAGCCATATATAAAACAGAGGAATGGTTGCATGAAAGTGTTCGGTTTTTTGTTGGTTCTCACCGCGGGAGTCGGTCTGGGTTGGTATGAAAAACAGCGTCAAAACAGTCGCATACGCGCTTTGGAATGGTTTGAACGCTTTTTGGAATGTACGACAGAGTATATTCGTTTTGCATCGTTACCCATCGGTAAGGTGCTTCAAGAACTTGCAAAAAGGGAAGAGTTTTCTCGGTTTTCATTGTTACAAGCGGTGGCAAACGAAACGGATTTTCGCGTCGCTTGGCAGCGAGAAATACAACCGTTTTCTCTTGAATATTCACTTTCTGAGCGCGAAAAGGAGTTGTTTTCGGATTTTATGAACGGATTTGGCAAAACCGATGTTATCGGTGAAATGCACTATTGCGAGCAATATCGCTTGCAGATTCATCAATGCATCGAAACGGAGCGTACCGCTGTGCAAAGTAAAGGGCGGCTTTATATCGCCTTAGGTTTTTGCGGAGGCGGATTAATGGGATTACTGCTTATTTAGAGGAACTAAAGGAGAGATAACATTGGAAGTGGATTTGATTTTCAAAATTGCGGCAATCGGTATTATCGTCGCGGTACTCAACCAGGTGCTGATACGCTCCGGCAGAGAGG
>JAGBSU010000051.1 GCA_017631705.1 Clostridia bacterium
CGGAATAATCAGCGCGGCAACTAAGCCGCCCGAAAGCAACGAGAAACCGGCAAACCGCCCGAAAGACAGTCCAATTTCGCGAACAGTGCGGTGTTCATATGCACAATAGGCGATAAAATACAATACCAAGAAAATGCAAAGCATAAAGCCGATATAGTAGTTGGCAAACAGGCAATAGGCGAGTGAAAGCGTATACGTGAGGTATTTACCGGTGTTAAGCAACCGTTCCAGTCCGTAGACGACCAACGGTAAAAGCATAACCACGTCGAGCCACATGATGTTCCACGAATAGGCCATCAAATACACCATGAGCGAATACATAATGGAAACAATGGGGATACACAGTTCCTTTTTCTTGAATACTTGTTGCACACACAACGCAAACATCGCACCGCAAAGGGCGTTTTTTATGAGTGTGATAAACAGTATACCTTCGGCCAACAGCCGTTCGGGAAAAAGAACCAATAACAAATTTAAGGGGCTTGCCAAATAGTATCCAAAAAGGGAAAGGTAGTTGGCACCGAGCCCTGCTTCAAAGGTATAAAAAAGATTACCACCGTGTAGAATATCGTGTCGTAGTTGCGATAACAACGGTGCATATTGATGGTGCATATCGACCATCATGCCGGTTTTTTCGCCAAAGGGCCACATGCCGATAAAGGTATAGGCAACACACATAGCCCCTAATGAAAGCAAACCGGAAAGTAACGGATAAAACCAAACAGGACGTGAAGCATCGCTCGGTTTGGTGCGCAACAACTCACGCGAAAGCACAAAAATGAGCGAGCCCAACAGCAAAGCAACGCCGCCGCAGCAAGCGATTTTTTGCGCTACGTCGGCGGGAGTGGAGGTGCTCATTTGGGTGGGATTCCATCCGCCGAAGCCCCACAGAATGAGGAATACCAATGCTGCAAAAACAGCAGAAGCGGAAACCGATATCCACGTATGTTTTTCAAATTGTAACGCTTTAATTTTCATGAACATCCTCCCAAGGTGAGTGATACAAATTAGTATACCATAAACGAGCTATAAAACGCAACGAAAGAAATCAATCGTCCGGTTGTTCTTGCTGTGCAGCGGTAATCCATTCTTGCCATTGTTCTTCACCGGACGGTGAGGCAGTAAAATATGCCAAATATTCCACGTTACCGTTGGTACCGTGAATGGGGGAAACGGTCAATGCGTTCACATATAACCCATTTTCGGCGGCAGAGGTAAACAAGGATAAGAGTAGCGGTTTTAAATCTTCCGGATTTTTCAGCACGCCGTTTTTGCCAAGCTGGCGCGGTTGCGCTTCAAACTGTGGCTTGATAAGACAAATGCATACACCGTCCGGTTTGAGCACTTGTCGCATGGCCGGAAAGATTTTAGTGAGCGAAATAAACGAAACGTCTGCGGTGACCATATCGCACACCGTGCCCAGTTGCTCGACCGTTAAACGGCGTGCGTTGGTGCGTTCTAACACTGTGACACGTTCGTCGGTACGCAGTTTCCAATCCAAAATACCGTAGGCTACGTCTACGGCGAACACGTGTGCCGCACCGTTTTGCAACAAGCAATCCGTGAATCCACCATTGCTGGCGCCGATATCACACACCGTCAAACCTTTCACGGTGGGGGAAAAGCATTGCAGTGCTTTGGCAAGTTTATAGCCGGAACGGCTGGCATATTGTTTGGCCTTTTCGGTAAGTGTCAGCACGGTATCGTCGCGTACCATGGCGCCGGGCTTGTCCGCAGGAACATGCCCCATAAAAATGCGACCCGCCATAATTAGTCCGTTGGCTTCTTCTGCCGAAAGACCGAATTGTTGCATAACTAAGGCGTCTAACCGTATTGTTTTCATGTGAAAATTCACCTCAAAATCTATTTTACGCAAAGAATAACAACGTGTCAATAAAAAAAGGTTTACTTTTATCCGAAAAAAAGGTAAAATAGATAGTTGTATAATTATTGGGGGTGACGGCAACGGAATATTGGGATTTATTTGATCGTGACGGCAAACCGCTTTGCCGCACACTTCGTCGCGGAGACCGGTTATGTGCCGGTGAATACCATTTGGTAGTACATATTTGGGTAGTGAATTCGGTCGGTCGGTTTTTAATCCAGCGCCGTTCGCCGCGTCGTAAATTAATGCCGAATGTTTGGGCCGTTACCAGCGGTTCTGCCGTGGCGGGTGAAGATAGCCTGACTGCCGCACAGCGTGAGTTATCGGAGGAATTGGGTATTACACTTCCTACCGAAGCATTTAAGAAAGTGGGGCGCATCACACGTCGTAATTCGTTGTGTGACGTGTGGTTGGTGTGCAAGGACGTTGCTGTGCCGGATATGCACTTGCAACGCGAAGAAGTGGCGCAAGTACGTTGGGTAACACCCGACCAACTAATGACGATGATAAAAGGACGCGCCTTCCATCATTACGGTGCTTCGTATTTCCGTTTTGTGTTTGAAAACATCGGGAAACTGGTAGGACGAAATATGTCGCCGAAGGAGGATTTCCATGTTGACTGAACGGTTGGTTCGCGCCTTTGTTAAAACACCGGACAACGTAAAAGATACGGTGGTACGCACCGCTTACGGTAAGTTGGCAGGTGCGGCGGGTATTGTTTCGAACGCGTTGTTGTTCTTTTTCAAACTGTTAGCCGGTTTATTGTCCGGTAGTGTAGCGGTGATGGCGGATGCATTTAACAACTTATCTGATGCCGGTTCTTCGGTTGTGACCTTGCTTGGTTTTCGTCTTTCGGGTGCTCCTGCCGACGAAAAGCATCCCTTCGGTCATGGTCGTGTGGAATATCTGTCAGCGTTGTCGGTAGCGGCTTTGATTATGCTTGCGGGAGTTGAATTAGCAAGTAGCGCCTTCGAAAAAATACTCCGTCCCGAAAAAGCAGAGTTTTCGTGGTTGACAACGATTATTTTAATCGCTTCTATTCTTATCAAATTATGGATGGCGCATTTTAACCGTCAAATCGGTAAGCGGATTCATTCGCAAGCCTTGTTTGCCGCGGCAACCGACAGTCGCAACGACGTGATTTGCACCGGTGTGGTTTTAGTGTCCTCGTTGTTCACAGCGCTGACGGATATTCCGATTGACGGATACGTTGGTATGGCCGTCGCTGTGTTTGTTGTGTGGGCGGGTTTTTCGGTTATGCGCGAAACCATTTCGCCCTTGCTCGGTGAAGCACCGCCGCCGGAATTGGTGGAGGATATCCGCCGTATTGTGTTGTCGCAAGACGGTGTGGTCGGTATTCACGATTTGATTGTTCACAATTACGGTCCCGGCCGTTGTTTAGTTTCACTGCACGCAGAAGTGCCTGCACATAAGGACATTCTGCACAGTCACGAAGTGATTGACAGCATTGAGGTTTTGTTGTTGCAAGAACTCAACGTCCTTTCCTGCATTCACATGGACCCGGTAGACACCGAAAACGAACAAGTGACTGTGCTAAAGGAATTGACCGAAACGGTACTCGGCGACATAAACTCAGAATTAAGCTTACACGATTTTCGTGTGGTGTTTGGTGAGGAACGCACCAATGTTATTTTCGATGTGGTGGTTCCGTTTAATTATTCACATACCGACGATTTGAAAAAAGAAATTCAACGGAGATTGCAAATGGTTGACTCACA
>JAGBSU010000052.1 GCA_017631705.1 Clostridia bacterium
ACATATCGTGTTGGTGATACCACGGTCAATGCATTAGACGGTGTTTCATTGCGTATACAAGACGGAGAATGGGTAGCAATCGTTGGGCAATCCGGTTCAGGAAAATCCACCCTGATGAACATTTTGGGATGTTTAGATATACCCAGTAGCGGAAAATATATCTTATCCGGTAAAAATATGGCCAGATGCTCTTTCGCAAAACAAGCACAAATCCGAAGCCGCATGATAGGTTTCGTGTTTCAAAGTTTTCATTTGATTCCGTCACTGACTGCTCTGGAAAATGTAGAATTACCGCTCATATATCGCGGAGTGGGCAGGGAAGAACGGAGAACTCGCGCCATCGCGGCATTAAAAAGAGTAAAATTGGAAAATCGGTTATCACATCGTCCTCACGAATTGTCCGGCGGACAACAGCAACGCGTAGCCATTGCTCGCGCGATTGTCACGGCTCCACCGCTGATTTTGGCAGATGAGCCAACCGGAAATTTAGATAGCCAATCTGGCAAAGAGGTTATGCAATTATTGCACAACTTGCATGACGAGGGGCATACGGTTGTCTTAATCACTCACGATAATACCATTGCCGAAACGGCAAATCGAAAAATATGTATTTATGACGGAAAGGTGATTGCTTGAAACACGCCATCAAAAGGAACAAAAAAATATTGACAAAAAACAGCATTACCGTAGCGATTGCTTTTTTACTATCTTTGTTGGCTTTCGGTTGCGTGTTTGTGCTGCCGCTTTTGACCAAAACACTGATAAACACTCCCGATAATCCGAACAAAGAAGTCAGCGGCACGACCGGTAAACAACGCACTATATGGTTGCTGTTTCACGATGAAGGAACATTACTCGGTACCGTGGCGGTGGTGGGAGATACGCGCACCCTCACTCTGCAAACCATCGGCATACCTGCCGAAACGGAAATCACAAGTGGTACACAACTGATCACATTACAAGAGGCGTTTCAAAAAGAGGGAGAAAAGGTTGCCGAGCTGCTGGCAAAACAAACGGAAATGGACATTGACGGAACGATTACCTTGTCGGTTTCCGCCGTGACAGAGTGTATCCGACGCATCAGTGGTAATTTGTCGTACACACTTACCGAACCCGTCGGACGGTTGCCTGCTTCTACGCTGACCCTGACACCGTTGCAAATTGCTGATATATTCCGCTATAATCAATGGTCACAAGGTGTGCGCGGCCGTGCACAAATCTATGCGGAATTAACGGCATTGTTTTTAGAAAAAGCACTCAAAAAAGATACCCAATCGACTTTCGGTATTTTAAGCGAGGTATCAGACAGCCGTTTGCACATTTCTGGTTTTGTTGCGATACAAGACGATTTGGCCTTGCTCAAAAACACCTCTTGCACGTCAAAAGTAGCAGAAGGTAAAGTGTCCGGCAACGAACAATCTCCGCATTATGTACTCTATCACTAAAATAAAGTAAAAAACGCCGGAAAGATTGTATAAACACCATTATAGTAAAATCAAAAAGTATATGGTATACTGTATGATAAGAAAGGACGGTGGAAGTATGAAACGAATAACGGCACT
>JAGBSU010000053.1 GCA_017631705.1 Clostridia bacterium
AACAAATCCTTGAAAACTTATTGTTTTCAAAGATTTTTCTTTACACAATATGTTTGGATTTGTCGAAGAATAATTTTCCATCGTCGAAATTTTGACGACGGTTTGTTTTTTTATAAAC
This sequence comes from Clostridia bacterium, assembly GCA_017631705.1. Taxonomy (GTDB): domain Bacteria; phylum Bacillota; class Clostridia; order Oscillospirales; family Acutalibacteraceae; genus RGIG3009. The sequence continues at coordinate 119 of JAGBSU010000053.1, forward strand.
GGTACATACTATCCATATGAAAAACTTTTCACTTTTTTTAAAAGATACATTGTATCTACTCGTCGGCACCTTCCTTTTGGCAGTCGGCATCGGTTGTTTTCTAACGCCGAACAAAGTTTCTGTCGGCGGTGCTTCCGCTATCGGCACCATTCTTTTGTATCTGTACCATGTCCCTCTATCCATCACCAACCTTTTGGTAAACGGTGCTCTTTTTGTTCTCGGTTATAAATCTTTAGGCAAAACCGCGATATTGAAAACCGTTGCCGGCATTTTTCTGCTTTCTGCATTTTTGGAAGTTGTCGACTTCTTTCCTGTTTTTGTAGGAAATACTACTGTCGCTACCATTGCCGGTGGTAGTATAACAGGGCTCGGTGTCGGTCTGATTATGCGACGCGGTGCATCCAGCGGCGGCAGTGATTTTGCCGCACTGATTTTGCGGCGATTTTTTCCGCACGTTTCGTTGGCTGATTTCATTTTAATCATCGACTGTGTGATTCTTGTGTTATCGGGTTTTGTTTTTAAAGAAGTAGAAGTCACCATATTCTCTTTAGTGTCGCTGTATCTCGCATCAAAAATCGCCGATACGATTATAACACTCGGAACCACCGCAAAAACCGTTACCATTGTTTCGGAGCATCGAAACGAAATTGCCGCTTATATCCAAAATAGTTTAGGTCGCGGCGTAACGGCATTATCAAGCCGCGGAATGTTTTTGAAAAAAGAAAATCAACTGCTGTGGTGCGTTGTCACGCCAAAAGAAGTCCCGTTGTTGGTTGCCGCCATTCGGGCAATTGATAAAAACGCATTCGTTACCGTGCACGACGTTCGTGAAGTATTCGGCAACGGCTTTTCTTAGACTGGCGACAGCCTTGCGGCAAACTCCTACTTCCCCGCACAAAAATTTCAGCGGTAGAAACTCTGCGATCTGCAAAAGTAAAAAATTTCGTGTTTGAGGCAAACTATGACCGGAATTTCTCTTTTGCTGTCGTAAAGAGGCCTAAGGCAGCACATGCAATTGTTTTCAAAGCTGTTGTGATACAATTGAGGGTTGAAAAATGTTTCTTACTTTTTACAAAGTAATCCTTGACAACTTGAAAACCACATGCTATACTTCTTAATGTTCTGCGGCTTTAGCTCATCTGGTAGAGCGCCACCTTGCCAAGGTGGAGGTAGCGAGTTCGAGCCTCGTAAGCCGCTCCACATAAAAAAGGAACCATTGTTAATGGTTCCTTTTTTCGTTGTTGTATCAAACCCACGGTGTCCATCCATCCGGAAACGTCGGTAATGTCACCTTCGACGAAGAGGTTGGCTTTTTCGTTGTTGTCGTTGCGGTTGTCATGGTTTCTTCAGTTGTCGTTGTCGTATCCTGACCCACCGTACCTTTGGTCGTTTCTGTTGTGTTTTCCTGTGTCGTGGTTGTTTCTGCGTCCGTTGTGGTCACGGTTTGCTCGGTAACCAAGACGGTGGTTTGGTTACCTTGAGTGTCCGTTCCAACAACAATATGAGAAGGTATAACAACTTGTGTAACCGTTTCTCCGTTCGGCTTAGTTTGAGCCTCCCCTTGCAAATTGGTAACTGTTTGAGGGCGTGTCGGCAATATGTCGACATAAGTAGTCACAATTTCTCCGTTGCCCTTTGTAACAACTGCTTCGTTATCATCTGTTACGGCGATTGCTACCGTTGTTGTCGTTCGATTCGTTTCACCGTCAATAACAACCTGATTTCCCATGGCTTGTCTGTTACAGCCACCGATAACCAGTACCGCTAAACTTGCCACTATGGCTATTAAGACTTTTTTCATGAAATCACCTTCTTTTTATCCAAAACTTATTTGAGTATTGTACCACAAAAAAGAAAGAAAGGCAAGACTTATAATAAGGTTTCATCGTAAACCGCTCGGTTGCCTCCGATAAAACGCGGTCTCGTTCTTGCCGCTAACAGCAACGCTTGCCCGATGCCGGAAACCGCCAAGCGCACCGGCACCGCCACCTCTTTTAAATGCATACCGATAAGCGTACCGCCGATATCCAAACCGGCATCTGCCCGTATATGTTCCACAGCTATCGGATTTTTAAACCTCTGATATGCGGCGGTTGCAAAGGAGCCGCCTGCTTTTGGCTGCGGAACCACATTCACCCTTTCCGCTTGCGGAAGAGCCTCACACTCAACAATCAACGCGCGGTTAAGATGTTCACAGCATTGTGCTGCCAAAAAAACCCCTTTGGGTTCTAACACCTGCATGATGCCGTCCAAAACTGCTTCGGCAGCCTCGGGACTGGAAAAACTGCCAACAGAATGTCCCAGCACTTCGCTGGAAGAACAACCGACCACTAGACAATCGCCCTTTTTTAGGTGAGCTTTTTCACAAATTTCTGCCGTGGCGGCAGCGGCTTGCTTTTTCCATTCTTGTGTCATTATGCTTTCACCTCATCGTGTCAATTGATTCATGGTCAAACCGGTAATCAGTTTCGGATAAAAATACGTGGATTTTTGCGGCATTTTTTCGCCTGCCGCCGCCACATCACGAATTTCCGATACGCGTGTCGGGTTCAAAATAAAGGTGCCTTGATACAAACCGCTGTTCACACCTTCAATCGCTTCGTTCAAACTGCGCGTATAGGTTAAATTGATTTGCTGTGCCATATTAGCTTTATCAATACCAAGTACCCGTTCCAGCACCAAAGTGTGCAATACATTGACATCCAGTTGACGCGATGCGGCGGAAACCTGAGGCAACACCGCATCCATAACACCAATATCTTTTAAGGTCAATAACACCGCCTTATCCCCACCGACATAAAAACCAAACGCTTTTTTGCCTTCATCATACGCGGCATCCAGCCGCTCATTCAGCGAAGACAGCGCCACTTCTTCGGTGTAAAAATCTTCGGCACAAGCCGCCAAAACGGCTTCAGCAGAAAAATTCGACAAATCCTTCAACAAGCGGTGTGTAGGAAATACTACCAAACCGGGATGGCTCATTTCCACCACCATCATCATAATATAATCGGAATCGGCACCAATAGGTGTGCCTTGTGAACGCAAATAATTACGGTAATTAATGGCGGTTTCATAACGATGATGACCGTCGGCAATGTATAATTTTGTATCGACAAACTGTGCGGTTACCGTCTGTAAAGCCGTTTCGTCGGTCAACGCCCACAAGCGGTGTACCAATCCTGCTTCATCGGTCACCTCGCAAAGCGGTGTTTCTTGCATAGCAGCGGATAACACAGCCTCTATCGTGCCGCTTTCATCGTTGTATAAAGAATAAACATTACTAAAATTGCAACCGGTCGCTTTCATTAAATTGAGTCGGTCTTCTTTGGCTTTGGAAAGCGTTTCTTCATGCGGTAGCACAATACCCTTATCAAACTCTTCCAAATGTACCTGCCCCACGATACCGTGCAAACGATATTTTTCGTCGGGGTGGTTATCTAAGGTAAACTCAATTTCGTAAATATACAGCGCCGCGGTATCGTCCCGTTTGAGCACACCGCTATCGAGCATGCCTTTTAAGGTTTCAGAAGCTGCTGCATAGGGGTCAGCCGCGTCGCGCGGTAATTCCAAACGAATAATGTTGTTGGGATTGGTTTTTAAATATCCCTGCCGTTGCTGTTCCGAAATAATATCATACGGCGGACAAAGTAATTGTTCCAGCGGTCCTGCTTTTTGAGTAAAACGCAGGGCGCGAAACGGACGAATTTCTGCCATGTTCTATTCCCCTTTTTTGCTTAACTTTTATTCATTGTATCATACATTGTATCATACATTTTATAAAATAGCCACAGTCGTATAGAAAAATATTGAATTTTTTCATAAAAATTTATATAATGATAGTTGAGGTGAAAGGTTTATGAAAACACGGTCCTTTTTTGCGTTACCGGTAATCGCCGTCGCATCGGCGGTACTGCTCTGTGCTTGCGGTCCTTCCATACCCAAGGTAACGGTCATTTCCAAGCAATCGGTTAACAGTCCCACGCAAACCACAACAACAACCACCACAACTGTAGCAACCACCACCGATTTGGGAAACAGCAGCAGTTCCGTTCAGCCCGCCGGTTCCTCGACCGCTGCCAAACCAACAGTTGTCACCGATGCCGGCAGTTCCGCCACCGGTACGGCCATTGCCTCCTTAGCGGCAAGCCTTGTCGGCACACCGTATACAACAAATGGAAACGGACCTGACTCCTTTGACAATCCGGGCTTTGTTGTATACTGTTATAAGCAAAACGGTTTTACCGTACCGCGGCGTGCCACTGCCATGACGACATACGGCAAAGAAATTTATCCCGATGAAATTCAACCCGGCGATATTTTATTGTTTTGTAATGAAATCGGCGGCGATGCCGACTTTGCCGGTATTTACATTGGCAACAACCGCTTTATTTCCTGCAACAACCCCGAACGTCCTACCCAAGAGCAACGGTTAGACGATTCGTATTGGGGACCCCGCTTTTTAACAGCTCGCCGTTTTGTTCAAGAATAATTAAACAAAAACACCGAAGATGTTCGTTCACATCTTCGGTGTTTTGTTATGCTATGTTATTGAATTACTTCGCGCAACCATTCCAGCGTGCAATTGACCATATGCTTACCGGTTTCTGCCGAAGCTTCTTTGGCGCTTTCGGCAAACCACTCGGTGTTTTGTGCACAACGGGAAAGATCGACATTTTCGGGCCAAGTTCCCATCATCAGCGAAGTTTCCCATTTACCGGCATGGTCAAAGCCGCCACATTTGATTTGCGCGTCAGCACCAATCAACGGAATAACCTTAATATACGCAAACGGGTCATCGCCGCCGCCTAAGTTTTCATAATAATCAGCATAAGAATCGCTGCCCCACCAACCTTTGCCGAGCGTTTCTTCCATGTATTCCATGGTCACCTTTTTGGCGGCTTTGTGGCACGCAATCGTCATCGGCATTAAGCCTGCCGCCTCCGTTTGATGGTGCGGCACCAAATAAATGTTTTTAATACCGGCATAAATCATGGATTTTAATATGTTGTACAAATATGCGGTGTAGGCATCCTCGTCTACGTGGAAATGACCGGGCTTCGGTTCACACACTGCATAAGAGGCCACACCGTACCAAATCGGCGGGCAAACAACGATTTCTTTTTCTTTTTCCAATTCGCGCATGCAACCGGTAACCACCATGGTATCGGTACCGCAAGAAGCGTGGTGCGCATGGTATTCGAGCGTGCCAATCGGGATAATAAACGGCACTTTGCGTTTTACGGCATCTTCAATTTGGTCATAGAACATATCAATCAGTTGCATTTTTCTTTCTCCTTTATCGTTGAGATACCCTTAGTTTAATCCTTTTACGCCATAAAATCAAGTGTTTTTATGAATTTGCGACGGGCCGAAACTGTTTGGCAACAATTCTCCCAAACAATACGCGGAAATATCTGTTTTCGACACCACATATATTGGGAAATTGTCATCACAAAACTCTCGCATCACCTGACGGCAAACCCCACACGGTGTAAACTCATCGGAAACCACACCGTGCTTTCCACCGCAAATCGCTATGGCGCGAAACTTTCGTTTCCCCTCACTTATCGCTTTAAAAAATGCTGTGCGCTCTGCACAATTCGTTGCGCCGTACGAGGCATTTTCCACATTGCAACCGGTATATACCGTGCCATCATCGCACAGCAGTGCCGCCCCGACGGTGTAGCCGGAATATGGTGCGTACGCTGTTTGCATAGCCGTTTTGGCAAGAGCCGCTAACTGTTCTTTTTCCATTTCATAACGCCTCCGTTTTATCAAAAGAGCGACGTGCCGTTTTCGGGCGCCGATACACCGAGATAGTCGCATACCGTGGCGGCAACATCGGCAAAAGTTTCCCGTGTGTCTAAAGAACGTGGCTTAATTGACTTGCCATACACCAACAACGGAACATATTCTCTGGTATGGTCGGTACTGCTGTCTCCCGGGTCACAACCGTGGTCGGCGGTAATAATCAGCATATCGTCCGCCTGTAATTGCGGTAAAAATGTGCCAAGCCAAGCATCAAATGCCGAAAGCGCCTCGGCATATCCTACGGCATTGTTACGGTGCCCATACACCATATCAAAATCCACCAAATTGGTAAAGCACAAACCTTCAAAGACTGTCTCTGCCATGGTGGCAGTCGCTGTCATTCCCTCTTCGTTGCTGTGAGTGGGTATTTTCTGCGTTATGCCGACCCCTGCAAAAATATCCGAAATTTTGCCGATGGCAATCACTTGCTTTCCTTCGGCTTTCAGCGTATCCAACATTGTTTTTCCGATAGGTGCCAAGGAAAAATCGCGGCGGTTTGCTGTACGGGTATACGCACCGCTTTTACCGACAAAGGGGCGAGCAATAACGCGCCCAACGGCATGCTCGCCGTGTAATACTTCGCGGGCAATGCGGCAATACTCGTACAGTTCCTCTACCGGCACCACTTCTTCGTGTGCGGCAATTTGAAACACGCTGTCAGCCGATGTATACACAATCAATTTGCCTGTCCGACAATGCTCGTCACCGAAATCGCGAATCACCTCGGTGCCGGAATACGGCTGATTGCACAGCACGCCTCGCCCGACACGGCGGGAAAATTCACACAGTAAATCTTCCGGAAAGCCTTGCGGATAGGTGGGAAACGGCTTTGTTACGCACAACCCTGCTAATTCCCAATGACCGGTGGTGGTGTCCTTTCCTGCCGAGCACTCCGCCATTCGCCCGTACGCGGCAAGCGGCGATGCCTCTCTTTCCAAAAACGGCAATCCTTTTATGTTTCCCAACCCCAATTTTTTAAGAGTCGGTACGCACAATTTGCCGGTATCGTAGCAACTTTTCAAGGTATGGGCACCGCTGTCACCAAACGCCGCCGCATCCGGCAATTCGCCGATACCGCAACTATCCAACACCATTAAAAACACGCGTTTCATCGGCTCACCTCACTGCCGTGTTTAAGGCAATTTCCATCATCTGGGTAAAGGAAATTTGCCGTTCTTCGGCAGTCGTCTTTTCGCCGGTAACCAAACTATCCGAAACCGTGCAAATCGCCAATGCGCGTTTGCCGGCTCGTGCGGCGGTCATGTACAAAGCCGCCGCCTCCATTTCCACCGCCAGCACGCCCATTTTTTGCCACGCGGCGGTTGCGGCGGTATCGTCACTGTAAAAAGTGTCCGACGACAACAGATTGCCGACATGGTACCGCACCCCTAACTTTTCGGCTTCTGCCACCGCGGTTTGCAACACATCAAAACTGCCAAGCGGTGCCAGCGTACCGGGAAGACCGTATTGTGCCGCAAACTGCGAATTGGTGCAAGCCCCTTGTCCCAACACAATATCGCGCAACTGTACCTGCGGTTGCATACTTCCTGCCGAACCGATGCGCAGAATCGTTTCCACACCGAACGCGTGGTACAACTCATACGCATAAATACCCATAGACGGCATGCCCATACCGCTTGCCATTACCGACACCGGTTTGCCCAAATACTTGCCGGTATAGCCTTGCACACCGCGTACATTATTTATCAGTTTAATATCCGTCAAAAAATTTTCTGCCACAAAACGAGAACGCAGCGGGTCGCCCGGCATTAACACGGTTTTAGCAAAATCATCCGGCATCGCTTGAATATGCGGGGTGGGATACGGTAAGTTGTTCATGATTAACACCCTTTCATGTTTTTTCTTTTATCAATCGAATCAAACGGCTGGTACCTAAACGAGACGCCCCCAACCGAACAAACTCTTCGGCATCCTCCCATGTGGAAATACCGCCTGCCGCTTTTATCTTTACCGACGGTGATACATGTGCGGCAAACAATGCCACATCCTCTTTGGTAGCGCCGCCTTTGGAAAAACCGGTCGAGGTTTTAATGTAGTCCGCTCCCGACAAGGAAACGATTTCACACATTTTTATTTTTTCTTCCTCGGTCAGCAGACAGGTTTCCACAATCACTTTGAGAACGCGGTCACCACACGCCGCTTTCACGGCTTGAATATCTGCTAACACCTCGTCGTACTGCCTTGCCCGTAATTTGCCGAGTGCAATCACCATGTCAATTTCATCGGCTCCGTTTCGCAAGGCATCGTTCGCTTCAAACACTTTAGCAGCAGTCGTTGCATATCCGTTAGGGAACCCAATCACCGTACAAATCGGCAAACGGTCACCCACATAGTCCTTTGCCTGCTGAACAAACACAGCAGGAATACATACCGAAGCGGTATGGTACGCCATTCCGTCGTCACAAGCCGCGCGTACCTCTTCCCAGACAGCGGTCGGTGACAGCACAGTGTGGTCTACTAACGATAATATGTCTTGTCTGTTCATAAACGAACTCCTTTATCAAAACTACAATATAAATATATCATTTTTCGCCTCTGTTTTCAAGGGCTTTGCAAAAAGAGCCAAACCTAAAAGGTTCAGCTCTTCAAATCATCGTATATATTGCTTGATTAAAAAATCCTGCATCAAATATCGCAATTGTTCTTCGTCAATGTACTCGCCGTGTAGTGATACCGCAAAGGCTTGTACCGCCTCTTTACAAGTGTCAACATCCCGCTGTTCCCACACCGTACCGTCTGTCGTTAAAATTCGCAACCCGTACGTCGTATGCCCAACATCATCCAATGGTATAATTTCCTCCACCACTTCACAGCCACACACCAACTTCAAGCGTGAACACCCCTTTTTCCTTTCATTGAGCAGTATAGCACTTTTTACCGTGAATGTCAATAACATTTTGTTAATTATATTCACTTTTTTGTTACATACCACCCTCATTTGTCAAAGAAGGCTATCACAGCCGAAACCCATTCCACCACCTTTAATCGCACGACATAGCGTGGCGCCTCTTCGATAATACCACATTGCTCTTTGGTAAAAGTGTCGGATAATGATGTTTTATCGGTAGCGGAGGCAACGCAAAGCGGTGGGTACATCACACACCACCAATTTTTTCCTTTTCCTTCGCCTATTTTTATGCACAACGTTTTATAGCGCCCCGCCGGAAACGTTCCGCTTTCATACGTGCGGGTGGTAAAATAGTCATCGGTAAGGTCGGCGCTTACCGTATAGGCAGAACCGTTTTCTTTAATACACTGTTCCGCCGCCTGTTTGAGCCGAGGCAAGGCTTTTTGTATTTTTTGTTCCGCCGCTTCGCGGGTATCGACGTTTTTTAACAAGTCGGCTCCTGCGGTTGTCAGCGCATCGCGAACTTTCAATTTTAGCGCTTGGTCCTCGGCGGTATCGGAATTTGCCAACACATGCAGCCGAATCATGGATTGGCGAATACCCGCACAATGCCCTTCAAATCCACACCACACTAACAGTAAGCCAACCACCAAACAACCCGCAACAACGCGCCCATATTTTTTCATAAAAAAACCACCTTTTCTGTTGTACTTTGAGCATAGGTGGTTTTCGTAAAGTTATTCAATTTTTTCCAGCAAAATGCCGCTGCACGGCTGACAAAGTCGCGTTTGCGGATATTTTTTTTGCAATATATCGGCACAATGCCTTGCCGCTTCTTTTTGCGAAAAGATCCCGAACACTGCCGACCCGCTACCGCTAAGCGCCGCCGCTTTGGCACCGTGTTCTCGCATCGTACAGCAAATCGGCTCAGTTTCGGGAAGTGACAACGGTTGCTCAAATGAATTCCCTACACGAGAAAAAACACCGTCGGCATCTCCTGCCTGCAACGCCGCATACATACCATCGACATCGGGATGAAACAGGTTTTCGGCGCTATCCAGCAACGCATAGGCTTTCGGTGTAGAAACGCCGCCTTCCGGTTTTGCTATCACAATATAACACGGAGAAAGTGGGGATAGCGGTGTAAGTTCGGTACCGGTACCGACACCGAGAGCCGTACCGCCACACAAACAAAACGGAACATCGGCACCGATTTTCGCACCCAACTCCCACAGCGTTTCCTCGGGAAGCGGATAATCCGCCAACGCATTCAGTGCCGCTAATACACCTGCTGCATCGGCACTGCCACCTGCCAAGCCCGCTTGCTGAGGAATGGATTTTTCCACAATAATAGAGATGCCCTCTGTAAAATTTGTCACTTGACGAAACAACGCCGCCGCTTTGTGTGCCGTATTTTTTTCGGTTTCCAGCGCTTTGTCGGAACACGAAAACGCAAATGCACCACGTTCCGGTAAAGTTTCTACGGTGATGCGGTCATACCAGTCAATCGCTTGAAAAACCGTTTGCAAAGTATGATACCCGTCCGCTCGTTTCCCCTTCACATCCAACGATAGGTTGATTTTAGCCGGTGCTAAGACAATAATTTTCACAATACTATCTCCTATACAAGTCCTCTTTCATTTTGACTTTCTCCCAAAAACATAACATGGCTTTCTTTGTAGCAGCGCAACACAAAGTGCGTTGCGGCGGAAATCATCGATTTTAACCGGATATTGGTATGTTCCCCTTCTCTTTTTTACAGTATATCACAAAAATATGCCGCTGCAAAGAAAATATTTGCTTTATCGTAACTTTTGCGCTATAATATAACAATCTAAAGAAGGAGTGATACTGACTATGCGCGCTGTAATTACCGTTATCGGAAAGGACACCGTCGGCATCTTGGCAAGCGTGTCTGCTGTCTGTGCAGAACACCACATCAACGTGTTAGAGGTAACCCAATCGATTTTACAAGATATGTTCGCCATGATTATGATGGTGGATTTGAAAAAAAGCACCCTGCCATTCCCGGAATTTTCCGACCAATTGTCGCAACTGGGTGAAAAAATGGGTTTGGCCATTCACACGATGCACGAGGATATTTTTAACTCGATGCACAAAATTTGATGGGAGAAAAGCATGTTAAACACAAAGGATATTTTAGAAACCATTGCCATGATTCAAGAGGAGCATTTGGATATCCGCACCATCACAATGGGGATTTCGCTTCTCGATTGCTGTGACAGTAACATTGACACGGTTTGTCAACGTGTATACGATAAAATCACCACCCGTGCCGCACGGTTAGTGGAAGTAGGTAATCAAATTGAAAAGGAATACGGTATCCCGATTATCAATAAACGTATTTCGGTAACACCTATTGCCATGGTGGTGGCCGCCTGCACGGATCGCAATCCTTTAAAACTGGCTCACACACTGGAAAAAGCGGCTGTTGCTTGCGGTGTTAACTTTATCGGCGGATATTCCGCTTTGGTGCACAAAGGTTTTGCCGCGGGTGACCGTGAATTGATCGAAAGTATCCCCGAAGCCTTGGCAACCACCGACCACGTCTGTTCTTCGGTAAATATCGGTTCCACCAAATCCGGCATCAATATGGATGCTGTGGCTGAGATGGGTCACGTGGTACGCCGCTGTGCAGAACTTACGGCCGACCGCGATTGCATCGGTCCCGCCAAATTGGTGGTGTTTTGCAACGCACCGGAGGATAATCCATTTATGGCAGGTGCTTTTCATGGTGTCGGTGAACCGGATTGCGTTATCAATGTCGGCGTTTCCGGCCCCGGTGTGGTACGCGCCGCCTTGGAAAAAGCCGGTGATTGCGACTTGACGGCTGTTGCCGATTTGATTAAACGTACCGCTTTTAAAATCACACGCATGGGGCAACTCGTCGCCAAAGAGGCATCTCGCCGTTTGAATGTGCCGTTTGGTATTGTGGACTTATCGTTAGCCCCCACACCCGCCGTCGGTGATTCGGTGGCACATATTTTGGAAGAAATGGGCTTGGAATGCTGCGGTGCCCACGGCACGACTGCCGCGCTCGCTTTGCTCAACGATGCTGTCAAAAAAGGCGGTGTCATGGCTTCTTCTCATGTGGGTGGCTTGTCCGGTGCATTTATTCCCGTTACCGAAGATGCCGGCATGATTGCCGCCGCACGCAGCGGTTGCCTTCGTATTGAAAAATTAGAAGCCATGACCGCCGTTTGTTCGGTTGGATTGGACATGATAAACATTCCCGGCGACACACCGGCAGAGGTGATTGCCGCTATCATCGCCGACGAAGCAGCAATCGGGCTTATCAACTCCAAATCCACCGCTGTTCGTGTGATTCCCGCTATCGGCAAGCAAGTCGGCGAGGAATTGTCTTTCGGCGGACTGTTGGGCAGCGGTCCGGTAATGCCGCTTAACACCGCTTCTCCCGCACGGTTTATTCAACGCGGCGGTCGTATCCCCGCTCCGCTACAAAGTCTTAAAAACTAAACCAAACAAGCCGTTGCCGTTACGACAACGGCTCGCTTTTTTTGGGGAAATAGTGCTTGTATATATCTCTTTATTTATGATATACTGGAACTTAAAGAAATGAGGTGCCGCTATGTCGTTGGCCGATTGGATTATCCTTGCACTTGTCGTTATCGTCTTTGGTGTGACTTTTGGCATCCGGCGATATCGAAAAAAACAAGGAAAAAGCAATTGCGGTTGTTCTGATTGCTCCGGCTGTGCCGGTTGTGACCGCCGAAATGAGGGATAACGTGTGTTTGCACAAGTAAAAAGCATGGGGTTACTCGGTGTTGAGGGCTACCCTGTAGACGTAGAAGCAGATATCGCTGGCGGTCTGCCCGGTTTTGATGTGGTGGGTATGCCCGGCACGGCGGTGAAAGAATCGCGTGACCGCGTGCGTGCCGCACTCAAAAACTGTGGGTTTTCGTTTCCTGTCAGTCACATCACGGTAAACTTAGCTCCCGCTGACATCAAAAAAGAAGGCTCGGTTTATGATTTACCGTTGTTGATAGCGTTATTGCGTGCCGCCGGACAACTTCAAATTCAAACCGACGGTATGGCTTTTGTGGGCGAATTGTCGCTGACCGGTGACGTTCGCCCGATACACGGCGTGTTACCGATGGTGATTGCCGCCCGTAACGCTGGCATTCAAACGGTGTTTATTCCGGCAGAAAACGCCGCCGAAGGTGCGGTAGTAGACGGTATTACCGTTTATGCCGTCGACCATATTAAAACCGTTTTGTCGCATTTTGCAGGGGAAAAGGCGCTTACTCCCATCGAAAAAACCGAATTCTCACCAGAGGCCGACGGCACGGTTCCTGATTTTTCCGAGGTAATGGGTCAAACCGTTCCCCGCCGTGCGATGGAAATTGCCGCTGCTGGTTCTCACAACATTTTACTCGTGGGACCTCCCGGTTCCGGTAAAAGCATGTTAGCAAAACGGCTTCCGTCTATTTTACCGAACATGACCCGCGAAGAATCGTTGGAATCCACTGCCATTCATTCGATTGCCGGTGCACTTTCTGCCGACGTCGGTCTACTCCGTTCTCGTCCGTTCCGCTCACCCCACCACACGGTTTCTTTACCTGGTCTTGCAGGCGGTGGCACCGTACCGCGCCCCGGTGAAATTTCACTGGCACACAACGGTGTATTGTTTTTGGACGAATTACCGGAATTTTCACGGCAAGCCATGGAAGGCTTGCGCCAACCATTGGAAGATGGGCAAGTCACCATTTCCCGCGCCAGCGCTTCGCTATCCTATCCTTGCTCATTTATGTTGGTCGCCGCTATGAACCCTTGCGCTTGCGGATATTACGGCCACCCTCACCGTGCTTGCACTTGCTCTTCTGCTTCGGTGCACCGATATCTTTCGCGCGTTTCCGGTCCGTTGCTCGACCGCTTTGATTTGCACGTGGAAGTCCCACCGGTGGAGTATGAAAGTTTAACTTCCAAAGCAGCCGCCGAACCCTCCGCCTCTATCCGCGAACGTGTCAATCTCGCTCGAAAAGTACAGCAAGAACGTTATGCAGGGACAGCGGTGCGCACCAACGCCGGGCTCACGCCGTCACTTCTTCGAAAATATTGCGTGTTGTCCGACGATGCGGATGCCTTGATGCAAAGTGCTTTCGACCGATTGGGTCTTTCGGCACGCGCCTATGACCGCCTATTAAAGGTCGCGCGCACCATCGCGGATTTAGATGGTAGTGAAGTGTTGCATATCGACCATCTTTCCGAAGCGATTCAGTATCGCAGTTTGGACCGTAAGTATTGGCAATCCCGTTAAAAAATAACTGTAAGGAGAAAAAAGTTATGATTCGTCACATTGTTTTATGGAAATTAGCAGACACCGCCGAAGGGAACGACAAGTGGGAAAACGCTCGCATTATCAAACAACGTTTGGAAGCATTGGTCGGTGTGATTCCCGGTTTGGAAGAAGCGATAGTTGGTCTTAATTTTAACGGCGGCGAATACGATGCCGCATTAGATTCCCGTTTTGTCAACAAAGAAGCATTGGACGCGTATGCCACCCATCCGGCACACGTTGCGGTAAAAACCTTTGTTCATGCCGTAGCACTCGGTCGTCAAAGTATTGATTTTTTTGAAGAATAAACACGTGTAAAAGCCGCCCGTTGTATCAACACAACAGGCGGCTTTTTTTACAGATGTTTTAATATTTCTCGCAAGTGTTTTACTTCCGTCACCGATTCCGGATGTTCGCTGCGGTCAGTGCTGTTTAGGTAAATTGCTTTCATGCCGGCACTAAGCGCACCGGCTATATCGTTGACCGGATGATCACCGATAAACACACAATTTGACGGCGCGGTACAAAGCCGTGCCGCCGCACGGTGGAAAATCTCGGCATCCGGCTTGTGTACTCCTTCTTCGCCGGAAACTAACACCACGTCGACAAGCGGTTTGATACCGCAAAGGTCTAATTTTCTGTGTTGCATCAACCTTCTGCCGTTGGTGACCACCCCCAAACGGTATCCGCGGCGTTTTAGTTCTTGTAACACCGCAACCGTTTCCTCAAACAACTTAACATGACGCGGAAATTCCCGTTGATATTCATATTGTAAATCGTCGGCACAAGTGTCGAGTTGCCACCGCTGT
>JAGBSU010000054.1 GCA_017631705.1 Clostridia bacterium
GCATCCGCCGCTTCGATAGCGGCAACCAAACCTCTGGTTTCTACCATGCCTAATGCTTCTAATGCCATTGTTGTTTCCTCCTTAAAAAATTATTTTTTTGAATACAAAACTTATTTCAGCGTCGGTAAGATTTTCTCAACGTCGCTGTGCGGACGCGGGATGACGTGAGTAGCAACCAATTCGCCCAGCTTGGAGGCGGACGAAGAACCTGCCTCGACAGCTGCTTTCACAGCGCCGACGTCACCGCGAACCATGACAGATACCAAACCGGAGCCGATTTTTTCGGTGCCGATTAAAACAACGTTTGCTGCTTTAACCATAGCATCCGCCGCTTCGATAGCGGCAACCAAACCTCTGGTTTCTACCATGCCTAATGCTTCCAGTGCCATTTTCTTAACCTCCTTTACCGGTGCAGTTTTCGGAGCCTCAACGGCTTCCGCGGTAGTAACTTTCTTTTCTTCTGCCATTGTTAATTCCCTGCCTTTCGTTGGATACGTGCGGCGCTCAAATTAACCATCCGCATCGTCTCTTCATGCGGGCTGGCAATGACAGCGTGGGCGACCGGCTTGATAATCGAACGCGCTACCGCGTTTTCCACAGCAGCCGTTACAGCGGAAACGTCGCCTTGTACGATAACGGTGACTAACCGACCGCCCAATTTGCGTTCCCATGTAACAAATTCGACACTTGCCGATTTGCACATAATGTCTAAACAGTCAATGCCGGCAGTAACGCCGGAGACTTCGACCAGTCCCAAAGATTTCATTTACGAAAACTCCTTAAAATTTCGGAAGGATTTTTTCCACATCGCCATGAGGACGCGGGATAACGTGAGTAGCGACCAATTCGCCCAATTTGGAAGCGGAAGAGGAACCGGCTTCGACAGCGGCTTTAACAGCGCCGACATCGCCGCGAACCATCACGGATACCAAACCGGAACCGATTTTCTCTGTGCCGATGAGCACAACTTCTGCAGCTTTGACCATTGCATCGGCTGCTTCGATGGCGGCGGTGAGGCCGCGGGTTTCTACCATACCAAGAGCTTCGTTAGACATTGTTGTTTCCTCCTAAAATTAATTATGTTAATTTTTATCAAAAGCGTTGATTTTGAGCATAGGCTCGGTGTCTTCCTCGGTGCTTGTCATGATGTGCGTCGTGACAACACCGGCGACTTGATTTGCCGCTTGTTCGGCGGCGGCTACCGCTGCGGTTACGTTATCCACGGTACCGCGGAATTTGATGGTAACAATCAGCGGTACGGCTAATTTATCGGCATTAGCCGGTTTGTTCTTATCGAAGTTTTCTACGATAACATCTGCCGCTTTACAGCCGGCATCACACGCGACAAACGCGGTGACCAGACCGAAAACTTCTATAATACCGGTGGCTTTACCCATTTACTTTCGCCCCTTACTTGTTAATGACGGCGATTTTCAAGCCTTCCATCTTTAAGTTGGTGACTAACGCCTCATTGATTTGTTCCAGCGGGAATTTGTGTGTAATGAGTTTTTCCATCGGTAAGCCGATTGCTTTGGCGCGTTTGAGGAAGTCAAACGTGGTAGCATAATCGCGCAGGGTGTATACCCAAGAACCTACCGTGGTAATTTCCTTCGAGCAGATGTCGAAGTGGGGGTTGATGGTGGCATCGCCGCCGTTGATAAAGAAACCAAGTTCGCACAAGCCGCCGCCGTTGCGGATGAATTTGTAGATGTTGGCGTGTGCTACCGGAGAACCGGTGCATTGGAAAGCAAAGTCGGCAAAGTAACCGCCGAATGCGGCTTTGACACCGCCTGCCAATGCTTCAATGCCTTGGAAGTCTTTGAAGTTTACGGTTGCCGAAGCGCCCATTTCGCGAGCA
This sequence comes from Clostridia bacterium, assembly GCA_017631705.1. Taxonomy (GTDB): domain Bacteria; phylum Bacillota; class Clostridia; order Oscillospirales; family Acutalibacteraceae; genus RGIG3009. The sequence continues at coordinate 1,859 of JAGBSU010000054.1, forward strand.
AAGTTCAAACGCTTGGCTTCGCCGTCTACCGCTACGATGTTTTCGATACCCATGGTACGCAACACAGCGATACAAATAAGACCGATCGGACCGCAACCTTGGACAACCACGCGGCTGTTGAACCGTAAGATGCCGGTTGTCTTTGCACGCTCGACAGCGTGAATCAACACAGCGCAGGGTTCAATCAAAATGCGGGATTCCAAATCCAAGTCGCTGACGTTGAACACCGAAGCGCCTTTGTGGAGAACAATGTAGTCCGCAAACCAGCCTTTGAAATGGTCATCGTCATCGGGGAGCAAGCCGTACACATCGGCACCGCCGACGTTTTGACGGTTCAAGTCGTACATGGTGATGTCCGGATCGTCGTGCAAGGTGACACTGGTGACAACCTTGTCGCCGACTTTTAAGGGTTTGCCGGCGCTGTCTTTGGTAACGTTCTTACCGATTTTGACAATTTCGCCGGTGCCTTCGTGACCCAACACAACGGGGATCAAACCGAAGGGATCGCGTTTATATTCGTGTGCATCGGTACCGCACACGCCGCAGCATTCTACCTTGACTAAAATATCGTCATCGGTGATGGTGGGAAGTGCGTATTCCTGCAGTTCGAATTTTTCGGGTTTTACCAACATAGCAACACGCGCTTTTTGCGGGATGCTACCGCCGGCAGCAGGAGCAGCAGGAGCAATATTGCCTTTCATGCCGTCTAATACTTGCCGGACAATTTCTTCAATGTTGGAAGAATTGATATCCATTAAAAATGTGCCTCCATTCGTTCAAAAATTTCTTTTCCGTAGGTCGCCAGCGCCATGTCTTGCTCTTCGCTACCGCCGCTGACCCCTAATCCGCCAATAATTTGACCGGCGGCATTTTTAAGCGGTTCACCGCCGCCAAAAATGACTACATGCCCTTCATTGGTGAATTGAATGCCGTACAACGGACCGCCGGGTTGAGCCAACGGCTTTAATTGTGCGGTGGACATTTTGAGTGCCACTACGGTGAATGCCTTTTGTACGGCAATGTCGTAACTGGCAATGTAGGAATCGTCCATACATTCCACCAAAACCGGACGGGCAGCCTTGTTGGAAACGGCAATCACCGCTTTGACTCCCATTTGCTTGGCTTTTTCTTTTACCTTTTCGATGAGTGTAAGCGCGCGGTCAAGCGACATGTCGTCTGCTTGATGCCCGACTTTCTCAACGATGGTGTTGACCAAGGCGTTCAAGGCTTTTTCATCCATACTGTAAACCTCTTATTTGCCTAATTGTTCCATCACACGACGGGTGATTTCGCCAACCAATTCGGCATCTTCACCGCAGCTATCGGAATGGGGATGGCAGGTGGTTTTGCAACCATGGCAGCTGGGCAAACCGGCTTTAACATTGGGGCAGAGGTCTGCCGGATGTTTACCTTTTAAGCCGTATTTTGCACGCATGGAGTACAGACGCTTAACCTGTTCTGCGCTGAGTTCTTGCGGACCGCCGATTTGCTTGGAGATATACAACAAGCGAGCGTAGAACTCAACCGATTCCATTTTGTGATACGCATTGAGCAGATTGTCGGCGAATGCCAATGCGCCGTGATTTTCTAAAAGCACCGCATCGAAGGATTGCAGATACTTGGAAACAGCATCCGGAATTTCTTCGGTAGAGGGGGTGCCGTATTCCGCAATCGGAACACAACCTAATGCGATAACCGCCTCCGGCATGATGGGTTGGCTTAACGGAATGCCCGCGATAGCAAAGCCCGTAGCGTACAGCGGATGAGCGTGCACAACCGCGCCGACATCCGGACGCTCTTTATATACACGCATGTGCATTTTGATTTCCGACGACGGTTTGTAGCCGGCATTGGCTTGCAACACATTACCGTTTTTATCGACCTTGCAGATGAATTCGGGTGTCATGAAGCCTTTGCTGACACCGGTGGGCGTGCAAAGGAATTCATTGTCGCTGAGTTTAACGGAAATGTTACCGTCGTTAGAAGCGACCATGCCTTTGTCGTAAATCCGC
>JAGBSU010000055.1 GCA_017631705.1 Clostridia bacterium
AAAACATGGGAGCAAGCCGAAAGTCGTATGCAAAAAGAGGCCTTTACCCGTGCACTTAACAAGGCAGGGTATTCGCCGTCACAGGTGAATGTGCTGTTCAGCGGTGACCTACTCAATCAAAACACCGCCTCGGTGTTCGGTATGCGGGAGACGGGTGTTCCGTTTCTCAACCAATTCGGAGCATGCTCCACCATGGCACAAACCTTGGGATTAGCCGCGATTTTTGTGGACAGCGGTGCCGCCGATGTGGCTGCAGCAGTAACCTCGTCGCATTTTTGTACCGCCGAACGGCAATATCGTTTTCCGTTGGAATACGGCGGGCAACGCCCACCCACTTCACAATGGACCGCCACAGCGGCAGGCTCGGTGGTAGTAGGGCTCGGCGGCGGCAAGGTACACGTTTCGGATGTCTGCTTCGGGAAAATTGTGGACATGGGCATTACCGATGCCAACAACATGGGTGCCGCCATGGCACCGGCGGCGGCAGATACTCTACTGACCTATTTTGAGGATACCGATACGACACCTGCCGATTACGATTTTATTGCGTCGGGAGATTTGGGCGTCGAGGGCAGTGCCTTACTGCGCACCCTGACCGCGCGTGAAGGGATACCGCTGGGTGACGGATATTTTGATTGCGGTCTTTTGCTGTACGACCGCAACCGTCAGGATGTGCATGCCGGTGCTTCAGGTTGCGGTTGTTCGGCAGCGGTACTGTGCTCGCTCATTTTAGGAAATTTGGAAAAAGGCATCTGGAAAAATGGCTTATTTACCGCCACCGGTGCGATGATGTCCCCCACCTCGTCACAGCAGGGCGAAAGTATTCCGGGTATCGCACATGTGTTGCATTTACACCGCGAGGAACGGTAATACGGCGTTTATACACCGAAAACAAGCGGTCAAGTGTTTTGGAACACTTGACCGCTTGTTGTTTACAATTTCAGTAAGGATTCCCACACGGCGAGCTGTGCGGCATCTTGAATGGGGACCTTGACCTCATTGGTTAAGGCGTTGGTACGCAAATGAAATACCGGTGAGGTGATTCCTGCTTTACGGCGAAGCGGTGTCGTCACACTTTCCACCGCGACCAAATTGTTTTTGTAAAAGACGGTGACGGTTTTGGTAAAGCCGCCGCTGTAGGTCGTGATTTTATCTTTTTCGACAGCGATACCGCTGGTTTTATAGTTGAGGTAGGCGTGTAACCCTTCCAAAGCGGAAATGAGCAAGCCGGCGAAAAGCAACGACGACACGACAATCGCTGTCACAAAAACCGTAACACCACATACCGCTAACACGGCGGCTAAAAGCAACGAGACCGTACCGACAATCGACCACAAAATCAATAAAAACCACGAAACAAACGGGAAAAAGGTGGGCGATACCGTTTGCTTTGGAAGCGGAATATACGCCGGCAGAATACGCGACAATATCTCCCCGACTTCGCGGTACTTGCAAAACGGCACCAAAACACCGAGTTGAACGTTGCTGTTATCTCCTACTTCGTTAGCGTAGCCGATGACCTCTAACTTCACCGTGGCAAAGCCGAACAAGCGTTGCATCAATCCTTGCGAAATCTTGACCCCTTTGATACGGTCGTAACTAAACGAGTTGGTATGCCGTTCTAATAATCCGTAGGCAATTTCCAAATCGTTATCCCGTTTAGTAATACGGAAATTATAATACCCGACAAACGATTGCAGTACCGTACCGAAAAACGCAATCACACTAAACAGTAACATCGCACCCGCCACAATACCGACAGCGGTGATAAGATACGTGCCGAAAAAATCGAGTTTCAGTACCCGATAGCAGATACCGATAATCGTGCCGAGCAATATGCCTGTAATAACCGTCCCCAATGCGGTAGCCGCCATGTTAATGGCGGTATACAACCATTTTGTTTTGGAAGTGAAACGATAAAGGCTGTCTTGTTCGGTAAGCAACACGTGTTCACCGTCTGTAACACGCACGCCGTTTTCCCGCAGGGTGTGCAGTTCGGCAAGCAAGGCATCGACGATTTTATTTTTCTCAAAAATCGTAATTTCCGCTTGATGGGCGGTATTGGCAGAACCGCTGTCGACGGTGAGTACCGCCACTCCGAACAGTTTATGTATTAGGGTTTGCTTTTTGTTGATGGCGTGGATTTTTTGATAATCCAGCACCGAATTTTTCTTAAACAGAACACCGCGTTTGCATTTGATTTCCCGTTCGGTCAGTTCGTATCCCGAAGTGCGATAATACAAAATACGGTAGGTTAAAAAGAGGGCGTATATGACAACCCATGCCGCTACCATCCACGGTATAACGGTGACGTTTACGGTAACCTGTTCTTCGCCTTGCAACAACATATCGTCAAACACCGCAAAAAGCAGCACCAAACTGGCGAACAAATCCGACAATAGGTTGGCATAAATATACCCTTTGTCAAATTTCTTCATGACGCAACTCCTCAATCCGTGTTTCCAAAAACTTCTCCAACGCATCAATCAGGGTATCCGCCTCGGTGGTGGGAAGCGTTGACAGCGTAAAGTTAGAACCGGCGGTGGAAATTGTCACATCGCTGAGTTTTAAAAGCGTCATTATCGGTCCTTCGCACCGATGCAAATCTTGAATTTGGCAAATGGGAATTACCACGCGTTTGCGGAAAATAACACCTTGCCTCACCACCATCGTTTTTTCGTCATAGCCCCACGAAAACAAACGATACCGAAAATACGGCAGCAACCATGTCAGCAACAACGCGAACAGTACGGGAAGCCCCACGCACAGCCCCACCGCCGTACATACCGTGGCAGTGGCACCGGACGCAGCGAGTATCAGCACCGTGAGTGCCGCTACCGCGATCCATAATACCGACCACATTGCTGCCCGAATGTACCACAGTTTGAGGACAAGGCGGTCTAATTGTTTGAGTATCATTGTTGTTATCCCCTCTCGGTTTTTCTTTTAGTGTACCAGAATTTCCCTGTTTTTTCAACAGATAGCACAAAAAATACCGTCTCCCTCTCGTCAGAGGGAGACGGTTCGTTATCGTTATAAGGTTTCAATATACCGTTTGGCCATACGGATATTGTGACGGAACGATTCTTCCTCGTCATCGCCGAGAGGCGGAGATTCCAAGGAAAAAAGACCCGAATAGTTCATCGCTTTTAAGGCGGCAAACGCGGCATCAAAATCGACCGCACCTTCCCCGATAAGACAATTTCTCAAATAATTACCGTCGCGGCTTCGATTTTCGTCCGGTTGCCGTTCGCGTTCTTCTTTGGCGGTAAGGATATAATCCTTCAAATGCACATGGCGAACATGGTC
>JAGBSU010000056.1 GCA_017631705.1 Clostridia bacterium
CTACCACGCTGTCGGGCGGTGAAGCACAGCGCGTGAAGTTGGCAACCGAACTTTCCAAGCGGTCTACCGGTAAGACGGTGTATATTTTGGACGAGCCGACCACTGGTTTGCATACCGCCGATGTGGCACAGTTGATTACGGTACTACAGCGATTGGTAGACGGCGGCAACACCGTAATTGTGATTGAACACAATTTGGACGTGATTAAAAGTGCCGACTACGTGGTGGATTTAGGTCCGGAGGGCGGCAACCGCGGCGGCACGTTGGTGGCAGCGGGAACACCGGAAGAGGTGGCCGCTGTCCCGGAATCGTACACCGGTCAATATTTAAAAAAATTGTTATAAATGACACGGTAAAACTCTTGTGATAATACCGCTTTTGTGGTATGATAGATGGGTTAGAATTCTAAAAAGATAGGAAGATTGAACATGGGAACACGGGAAAATTTGCGGAACATTGCCATTATTGCACACGTCGACCATGGAAAAACCACTTTAGTCGACCAAATGCTGAGGCAAAGCGGGATTTTCCGTGAAAATGAGCAAGTGGCTGAGCGTGTGATGGACTCCAACGACTTGGAAAAAGAACGCGGTATTACCATTCTTTCGAAAAACACGGCTGTCATGTACGGTGACACCAAAATCAATATTGTGGACACTCCCGGTCACGCCGATTTCGGTGGGGAAGTAGAACGCATTTTAATGATGGTAGACGGTGTGCTTTTGCTGGTAGATGCCTTTGAAGGGTGTATGCCGCAAACGCGTTTCGTATTGAAAAAGGCATTGGGCTTGGGTAAACGTCCCGTCGTGGTGATTAATAAAATTGACCGTGACGGTGCGCGCCCGGCAGAAGTGATTGACGAATTGTTGGATTTGTTTATCGAACTCGGTGCCGATGAGGACCAATTGGATTTTCCGGTGGTGTATGCCTCGGGCCGTGATGGGTATGCCTCGCTTGACCCGAACGTGCACGAAGGGAACATGCAACCGCTGTTTGAGGCGATCTTGCAATACGTGCCGGCACCGCAAGGTGATTTGGACGGACCGCTGCAAATTTTGTTTTCCAACATTGACTACGACGATTACGTAGGTCGTATCGGTGTCGGTCGTGTGGAACGCGGTACGGTGCGCAACGGACAAACCATTACGTTGTGCAAAACCGACGGTACGACGACAAATGCCCGTATCGGGAAATTGTATCAGTTTGAAGGATTGCGCCGTGTGGAGCACGAGACAGCGGCGTTGGGGGATTTGATTGCCGTGACCGGTATTACCGATTTAAATATCGGTGAAACCGCGTGCGATCCGACAGCGGTAGAAGCATTGCCGTTTGTCAACATCGACGAGCCGACGATTTCCATGCTATTTATGGTGAATAACAGCCCCTTTGCAGGACGCGAGGGTAAATTTGTCACTTCGCGCAATCTGCGTGATCGTTTGTTCAAGGAAGTGGAAACCAACGTCAGCATGCGTGTCAAAGAGACCGATACGACCGATGCGTTTGAGGTGTCCGGTCGCGGTGAATTACATTTATCCATTTTGATTGAAACCATGCGTCGGCAAGGCTATGAATTTGCCGTCAGCCGTCCGCAGGTGATTTATAAGCACGACAAAAGCGGTGCATTATTAGAGCCGATGGAACTGTTGATGATTGAAGTGCCCGAAAACTATGTGGGTACGGTTATGGAAAAACTCGGCTCCCGCAAGGCGGAAATGTTGGATATGGATACCAAGGATACCGGTGTCAGCCACTTGGAATTCCGTATTCCGGCGCGTGGGCTTATGGGCTACCGTCAGCAATTTTTAACCGATACCAACGGTAATGGTATCATGAACAGCGTGTTTGACGGTTATGAACCGTATAAGGGGGACATTCCGCAACGCGTGCAAGGATCGTTGGTTGTGTTTGAAACCGGTGAAACCAGCGGCTACGGTTTATTTAATGCCCAAGACCGGGGTGCGTTGTTCGTAGGACCGGCGGTGCAGGTGTACGAGGGCATGATTGTCGGTCAATCTCCCAAAAGTGAAGATATTGTTGTGAACGTGTGTAAGAAAAAACACGTAACGAATATGCGTGCTGCCGGCTCGGATGAAGCATTGCGGTTAACACCACCGGTGGTACTTTCCTTAGAGCAATCCTTGGAATTTATCAACGACGATGAGTTGGTAGAAGTTACTCCCGAAAGTATTCGGTTGCGTAAACGGATTCTTTCCAAAGAGCAACGCATGAAAGAATCTGCTAAGAAGAAAGGATGACACGGTGGGCGGCTCGCCCTTTATGGGTGGCCGGACTGGTCTTTTTAGCGGTCTGTTTGATTGCCGTATGGATACCGCTTTCGGCGGTTCGGTGGATGCTATATGGTAGTACGGTGCTGTTAATACCGACACTTACGGTGCCGTTTCTTCGGCGGTTGCGTGTTCCTACGGTTTTTCTGTTGGCTTGCTCGATAGCATCGCTTTCGTATGTGATAGTCGAAACGAATCGCTATTTACCGGCAACACAACATGTTGGAAAAACCGTCTTTTTACAAGCGCAGGTACAACCCTCTACCACCGATACGGTTTGTTTGAGGGTGCAAGACGGCGATTTACCTGAAAATGTGGGAGTTCTTCTGTATCATAACAAGTTTGAGACTACCTACGAACCGTATGAGGTAATATCGGCTCGTTTTGAATTGATTCCGTTTAAAGGGCAAGGTCTTTCACGCTTGCAGCGCAAGGCATCGTCGATTTGGTTTGCGGCGAAATTGATAGACGAACAACCGATTCGCCAGGCGGGTACTGTGCCGTGGAGCGATAGGTTTTATCGGCTACGCTGTGCAGCCGTTGCTGATATTGAGCAAAAACTTCCTAAAGATTCTGCGGCGGTGGTGTCCGGTATTTGTTTTGGGGAAGACAGCAAGCTTTCCGAAACCGCGCAGGACGATTTTCGTACTTGCGGTGTTACGCATTTGTTTGCTGTTTCCGGTTTACATATGACGGTGTTGGCGCAAGTCGTTCTATCGCTTCTTAAAAAATGCCGTGTACCGCGTGTATGGCAAGCGATAATTGCGTTATCGGTTTTGCTTTCTTTTATGATGATAGTTGGATTATCCGCCTCGGTTGTACGTGCCGGCGTTTTATGTGCGTTGGTGCTGGTAGGGAACTGTTTGCACCGTCAAGCGGATTCTCGCACATCCTTAGGTATGGCACTACTGTTATTATTAACAATCAATCCGTATGCGGCTTACGATGTTGGATTGTTGCTTTCCTTCGCTTCAACCTACGGCTTGTTGGTATGGGCACGGCCGCTGCAAGACCTCTTGTTGCGTATTCCGTACGCGTGGATGGGGAGCGTTGTCGCCGGCATTTGGAAAGCGGTGGCCATTGGTATAGCCATGACTTTGGCGGCTTCGTTTGCTACGATACCGGTGCTGACGGTATATTTCGGCACACTGTCGCTGGTAAGCGTGCCTGCCAATGTGCTGACAATGTTTCCGGCAGAATGGATTATGCTGTTGGGATGTTTTGCTTCGCTTGTTTCACCGGTATTTCCCTTCTTGGGTAATTTGTTGCTGTTTGTATGTGGCAAATTGGCCGAGTATATGCTTTGGATTTGCGGAGTGATAGCCAAGTTCCCGTTTGCCACTATTACGGTGCGAGCCACGCTGTGGATAGCGTGGATAGCCGCCACCTATTTTTTGTTGTTGATGGGTTGGGTGCTTTACCGTAAGCGAGGAGTACTCGGAGGCGCGGTCGTGGCGGTGTTAATTTTAGGTGTGATTTCGGCGCTGAATCGCTCTGTTATGAAAGGCCGTTTAACGGTAGAAAGTATTTCCTGTACTACCGATACGGCGGCGTGTGTTTATTTTGAACGGTATACCGTGGCGGTGCTGTCGCTGTCCTCGACCGAACCAGTAGATGAGATAATTACACGGTTGGCAGAACGCGATATCACCCATGTTGATGCGGTTATTTTTATCGGCGGTAAGGGCTCAGCAGTAGCGGCGGCCCCTGCGGCATTCGGTGATTGTCTTGACGGAAACACCGTGTGTGTATATGCCGACGTCGAAACACCGTTTATCGGTATTGATTTGTCACAAAGGGCGGCTCGTTTCGGAGAAAACGGCAGTTTGATTAGCCAAAACGGATTTTTACAAATGACGGTAGGTGACAACTGTGTTGTTTTTGCCGAAAACGGCGCCAAACGGCAAAACCTTCCGATAGCATTTGAAGACGCAGCACTTTTGTTTTCAGCAGGAAAAGCAGAAGTGTTATGCAGCGATAAAGCACAAGGATTGCCGGAGGGAACGGTCTTAACAGATCCGCCATCGGCATTGGTGTTGAAAAAAGGCGAGGTCTGGTACAGCTCTTAGTGATTTCAAAAGAGGAGATGAAGAAAATGCCGTCTACCGAAAAAGATTTGAAAGAGCATTTGAAAACCGAAGAGGTCAAGCAAGTGTACTTGCTGTACGGCGAAGAAAGTTATCTGACCGCCCATTATGTAGAACAGTTGGTGGGAAAATCCGGTGTGCGTGCCGATGATGAGTTGAGCGTTTTTAATTATCAACGCTTTGACGGGCAAGAAAGTTCTTTTGATGCGATTGAAGCGGCGGCAGAATCCTTACCGCTGATGGCCGACGTGAAATGTGTTACGGTGAGCAACTGTGATGTTACGGCGACGGCGGTGTTCGACCGCGCCATGGCGCTTGTTAATGATCCGCCGGAAGGAACAGTCTTGATTTTTTGGATGACCACGCTGCTTTCTGACGGCAAGTTGAATGCTAAATGGAGGCAGTTTGCCGAGGCGGTTGACAAAAACGGCATGTGCGTTTCTTTCCCTCGAAAAAGTAACGAAGAAATTGCGCGCATTTTATGCGCCGGTGCCGGCCGTCGCGGTTGTTTGATGAAACCGCAAACCGCACTGCTATTGGTGGAACAATGCGGCAACGACATGAACTTGTTGCTCAACGAATTGGATAAGCTGTGCGCATTAGCAGCTAACGGAGAAATCACCGTTTCTATTTTAGAACAAGTGGCAACCAAAAACCTTAACGCACAAGCGTATGAGTTATCCGGTGCCATTCTGAAAAACCAATATGAAAAGGCCTATATTAGTTTGCATCGGCTGTTTGCTTCCAAAACCGAACCGCTGATGATTTTGGCTGCGTTATCCGGTGCGTATACCGATATGTACCGCGCTAAACTGGCAACCATCGATGGTAGACAAGCCGAAACGCTGGTGGAAGAGTTTGATTATAAAGGAAAAGTTTTTCGTCTGCGGTATGCATCGCGTGATTGCAGTCGTATGTCGTTGGAGGCGTTGCGAGAAAGTTTGGATTTGTTAGCACAAGCCGACAGACGCTTAAAATCCTCTTCCGGCGACAAAAAGACGGTGTTAGAAGAACTTGCTGCCAAATTGATTGTTACGGCAAAATTGGGGCAATCGTAATGCCGGTGAGAATAAAAGAAGCGGTGGTAGTGGAAGGACGGTACGATGCTGCACGGTTGCGTCAGGTCGTGGATACGGTGATTGTGGAAACCGATGGTTTCGGCATTTTTCGCCAACCGGAAACGATGGTCTTGCTGCGGAGGCTTGCAAACACGATCGGATTGATTGTATTGACCGACAGCGATTCGGCAGGTTTTGTTATTCGTGACCGTATCAGCGGTTCGCTTCCCAAAGAAACGGTGAAGCATGCCTACATACCGGAAATCGCGGGAAAAGAACGGCGCAAACGAACACCATCCAAAGAAGGGTTGCTCGGCGTGGAAGGTCAAGAAAACGAAGTGATTCTCACAGCACTTTTACGAGCGGGCGCTACGGTGGAGGGAGCAATTTGTTTTGAAAACCCACCGCTTTTTTTGACCAAGGCGCGATTATATCAAGACGGATTAACCGGTGGCAAAAGCAGCGCTGTTCGCCGCAAACGGTTGTTGGCCCAAATGGGCTTGCCGCAAAAACTATCCACCAACCGTTTTCTGGAAGTTTGTAACGCCTTGCTTACCGAAGAGGAATATTGTCGTTACTTACAAGGAGAAGAAAGTGTAGTATGAAACCGATAATTTTAGCATCGGCATCGCCCCGACGTCGTGAAATTTGTGATTTGTTAGGACTTTGCTATACGGTAGAACCGGCATTGACCGAACCGGAAGTTTGCGCGACGCTTCCGCCGAAAGAAGCGGTACTGCAAGTGGCACGGCACAAAGCGGAAGAAGTTGCCGCCAAACATAACGGCGAGATTGTACTTGGTGCCGATACTGTGGTAGAAATTGATGATGAGCTGTTAGGAAAACCGAGCAGCCCCGAAAATGCGGCCGCTATGTTGCGTCGGCTTTCCGGTAAAACGCATCGTGTAATTACGGCGGTATGGGTCTGTGACGGTGAACACAGCGAAGGGTTTTACGATAGCGCCGCGGTGGAGTTTATGCCGATGAGTGAAGAGGAAATTACCGCGTACGTGCAAAGTGGCGAACCGATGGATAAAGCAGGTGCGTATGCCATACAAGGACAAGGTATGCGGTACATCCGCGGTATTCATGGCGATTTTTATACCGTGATGGGTCTTCCGTCCGGTCGATTATACGAGTTTTTGAAGAACCATTGCTAATAACACGAACGAGCCGAGCAACAAAAGTTGCTCGGCTCGTTTTAGATGGTGTAGATTAGTCTTCGTCGGGACGTTCCCAGTTGTGCCATACGTTTTGGACGTCGTCGTTGTCTTCCAATGCATCCAACAATTTTTCCATTTTGCTAATGGATTCTTCGTCTTCGATGGTGGAATACACGTCGGGAAGCATTTGCAATTCGGCTGAAACAAAGGAATAGCCTTTGGCTTCCAAATCGTCACGCACCGCAGAGAAATCGTCCGGTTCGGTAGTGATTTCAAAAACATCCTCGTCGGCGGCAAAGTCCGAAGCACCGGCTTCTAACGCATCTTCCATTACCTTATCCTCGTCTAAGCCTTCGGCTTCAATAGCAAGAATACCTTTTTGGCTAAACATAAAACCAACACAGCCGGTTTGACCCAAGTTTCCGCCGTACTTGTCAAAGTAGTGGCGCACGTCGGCGGCGGTGCGGTTGCGGTTGTCGGTTAACGTTTCGACAATAACGGCGATGCCGCACGGGCCGTAGCCTTCATATTGTAATGCCTCGTAACTATCGGTGTTGCTGTCGCCGGCGGCTTTTTTGATGATGCGGTCAATGTTGTCGTTGGGCACGTTGTTCGCCTTAGCTTTGGCGATGGCGTCCTTTAAGCGAGAGTTGGAAGCCGGGTCAGCGCTGCCGCCCTCTTTTACGGCGACGGCAATTTCACGCCCCATTTTGGTGAAAATTTTTGCTTTTTGACCGTCGGTTTTTTCTTTTTTGCGTTTGATATTGTTCCATTTGGAATGTCCGGACATAATCAGAACCCCTTTATCTAAAAATACAATATGAAGTATAGCACAAACCGTTTTTTCTTGCAAGAGTCAGTTGTGAAAGAATAGTGAATTCGTCGCAAAATATCTTGACAAAATACAAATAAACAGTACAATAGAATATAAGATGTTTTTTTAAAAAAGGGTGAAGAAAATGAATGAGGTATTAAAGAAAATTGAAGCTATCGGTATCGTGCCGGTTGTTAAAATTGACCGTGCGGAGGACGCTGTTCCGCTGGCACGTGCTTTAGTAAACGGTGGTTTGCCTTGTGCAGAGGTTACTTTCCGTACCGATGCGGCAGAAGCAGCGATTGCTGCTATGGCAAAAGCCTTCCCCGAAATGTTGCTCGGTGCCGGTACCGTGCTGACTCCCGAACAAGCAGATGCAGCGGTCGCAGCAGGTGCTAAATTTATCGTCAGCCCGGGTCTTAATCCGGTGGTTGTGAAGCATTGTGTGGAAAAAGGCTATCCGATTACACCGGGTGTTTGCACACCGGGTGAAGTGGAAACGGCGTTGTCCTTTGGTTTGGAAGTTGTGAAATTCTTCCCGGCAGAAGCAGCAGGCGGTTTGCCGATGATTAAGGCGATGTCTGCACCGTACGGCAAACTCAAGTTCATGCCCACCGGTGGTATTAATGCCAAAAACTTGAACACCTACTTAGCCAACCCCAAAATTTTGGCATGCGGCGGTAGTTGGATGGTATCTTCCGATTTAATTAATGCCGGTCAGTTTGACGAAATCGAACGGTTGACTCGTGAAGCCGTGAACGAAATGTTAGGCTTCTCGTTGGCACATATCGGTATCAACGCTTCCAATGCCAATGAAGCAGGCGGCATTGCCGATGCATTGTCCAAACTGCTTGGTTTTGCCAAAAAAGATGGCAACAGTTCCGCTTTTGTCGGTACAGTGCTGGAAGTGATGAAAACACCAAACTATGGTACTAACGGGCATATTGCAATTCGTACCAACTCGATTTTGCGTGCCGTTCGCTACTTGGAATCCCAAGGATATGCCACTATTCCGGATTCCGTAAAGAAAGACGACAAAGGCAATATGAAAGCTATCTATTTACAAGGTGAATTCGGCGGTTTTGCTTTACACCTTGTGCAAGCATAAATAAGGGGGAAAAACCATGTCAAGAATCATTACTTTTGGTGAAATTATGTTGCGCTTAGCACCGGAAGGCTACACTCGCTTTGTGCAAGCGGAAAACTTCGGTGCCACTTACGGCGGTGGTGAAGCCAACGTTGCCGTATCGCTTGCTAACTATGGCGAAGATGCTGCGTTTGTTACCAAACTTCCTACACATGAAATCGGTCAAAGCGCCGTTAACTCGTTGCGCCGTTTTGGTGTTGATACAAAATTTATCGCGCGTGGCGGTGACCGCGTCGGCATTTACTTCTTGGAAAAAGGCGCTTCGCAACGCCCGTCCAAAGTAATTTATGACCGTGCCGATTCGGCAATTGCGAATGCTAACACCAGTGATTTTGATTGGGATGCCATTTTTGAAGGCGCAGACTGGTTCCACTTCACCGGTATTACGCCGGCGTTGGGTGACAATGTAGCGGCGATTACGCTGTTGGCTTGCCAAAAAGCAAAGGAACATGGTCTCACTGTTTCGTGTGACTTGAACTACCGTAAAAAATTATGGTCGCGTGAAAAAGCATGCGAAGTCATGACCGGTTTGATGAAATACGTTGATGTTTGCATTGCTAACGAAGAAGATGCGGCAGACGTGTTCGGCATTAAAGCCAGCAACACAGACGTTACCGCCGGCAAAGTAAACCACGAAGGTTATAAAGATGTTGCCAAACAACTCAAAGACACCTTTGGTTTTTCAAAAGTGGCAATCACCTTGCGCGGCTCGGTTTCTGCCAACGATAATAACTGGGCAGCTATGTTATACGATGGCAACGATTATTATTTCAGCAAAAACTATTTGATTCATATCGTTGACCGTGTTGGCGGCGGCGATAGCTTCGGCGGCGGTTTGATTTATGCTTGCTTGCACAACTACACCCCGCAAGAAACCATTGAATTTGCGGTGGCGGCAAGTTGCTTGAAGCACACCATTGAAGGTGACTTTAACCAAGTCAGCGTTGATGAAGTGCAAAAGCTCGCCGGCGGCGACGGCTCCGGTCGCGTGCAACGATAAATAAAAAAAGAACGCGTTACGGGTGTTTAAGGTCCGTAGATAGACGAAAAACAAAAGAATATTAAATTGAGAGAAAACCACCCTGCTGGAGTAACAGGGTGGTTTTCTGTATGACATTAGTGTAATGAAATTTGGATGTTTATTTATCCTCTTTATCAAGAGGTTCTTCATTGAGAAGGGCGGTGGAAAGGCGGAACAATTCCTGTTTTTGTTTGGGGGAAAGTTGACGAAATTGCAGCACGAGAGTGAGTTCGTCGTTGTTTAGGCGTGATAGCGTTTGTTCCAATTCTTCAAAGCCGGGGAAGGCATTGTCGTGCAGAGCGGAAATCGGTGCCGATTCCCGTGCCAACAGAAAATCCACCGAAACATTAAAGATAGATGCTAAGCGTGCCAACATATACGGTGGAGGGCAGGCTTTAGCTTTTTCATAGTGAGAATAGTTGGTGCGCCCGATGCCGACAGCGTCGGCAATATTATCTTGCGTTAATCCTGCCATGCGACGCAATTTAACCAATCGGTCGGCAATGACAGCTGTCAGTTGCTGGTCTTTTGGCAAAGCGAGCATCTCCTTTCACCTAATTACTTTTTTATTTAACCACATTTTTCGACATTTGGCAAGAAAAAACAGAGAATATCCTAAAAACATCTTGACGATTTTCATTTGGTTTGCTATAATCATGTGGTCAAATAGATGCTACCGTGGCTCAGCAGGTAGAGCAGCTCACTCGTAATGAGCAGGTCGTCCGTTCGAATCGGATCGGTAGCTCCAAAAAAGGAACTGTTGCCAAACAGTTCTTTCAGACTGGCGATGAAGCCTAAATCTCAAACGAGGTTTGGGCTTTTAATCATTTTGGGGATAAAATTCAAATATAACAGCGATATTTGCGCTTTTTATTGTTTTGTGATATACTGAACCCAATGAAAAAGGAGGGATTGGATTGAAGCGCGTATGGGTCGGCATGAGCGGTGGTATTGATAGTTCGGCGGCGGCTTGGGTACTCAAACAGCAAGGATATGCGCCGGAAGGCGTGACTTTGCAATTGTTAGACGGGGCCGAGAGTGATGCAAACGATGCGCGGCTCATGGCACAAACGCTTAACATCCCTCATTGTGTGTTGGATTATCGTTCCTGGTTTTTTGAGACCGTTATGCAAAATTTTGCAGATACGTATTTGGCCGGTGATACGCCCAACCCGTGTTTAGTGTGCAACAAAATGGTCAAATTCGGCAAACTGTTAGACGATGCATTGGCGGCAGGAGCAGAAGCTGTTGCTACCGGACATTACGTACAGAGGGAGCAAGCGTCGGATGGGCGATGGTTACTGAAAAAAGCGGTAGACACGACCAAAGACCAAAGCTACGTGCTGTATTCGCTGACACAGCATCAACTATCCCATTCGTTGTTTCCGTTGGGTGGCATGACCAAAGCGGAAATTCGTCGGTTAGCGGAAGAAAACGGTTGGGTGACGGCGCACAAATCCGACAGCCAAGATATTTGTTTTGTGCCGGACGGTGACTATGTCGAGTTTTTAGAGCGTACGTTTCAAATCAAACGGCAAACGGGAGATTTTTTAAATGCTAACGGCGAATGTATCGGTAAGCATACCGGTATGATTGGTTATACCATCGGTCAACGAAAAGGATTGGGTGTCGCTTTTGGCGAACCGCGTTACGTTACGGCAAAAGATGCGGCGAATAACACGGTAACATTGGGCAAACACGACGAGTTGTTTTCCTTAGGCCTGGTAGCAGACGATGTGAATTGGATTTTGTTTGACGAACTCAAAGAACCGTTGCGTGTTACGGCCAAAACACGATATTCACAAAAAGAGGCAGCGGCAACGGTGGAACCATTTGGCGATTCTCGTATGCGCGTTGTATTTGATGAACCGCAACGAGCGTTGACCACCGGACAAGCCGTGGTGTTGTATCAAGGTGATTACGTGGTTGGCGGCGGTACGATTCGCGGCGCACAATAATATAATAAGAAACGGCATCCCATACGAGGATGCCGTTTCTTGTTATGTTAAATTTAACGTAGCTTTAAAGCCCATTAAGGCAAGCGAGAGAAGCC
>JAGBSU010000057.1 GCA_017631705.1 Clostridia bacterium
TATTAAGGAAAATCACACTTCCTTTCAACTCTTTCATTTTGTCCTCCAAGAAAGTCACTATTTAACTATATCATAAAAACAGAGGATTGTCAAGTAAAAAATCGAAAATGGAAAGCATTTTACTCGATAAAACCGAATTCTTTTGCAACATTGTTTTTACAGAAAACGCCCGCCTCGCGCACTATTTTACCCTGTAAGGATACGTGTCTTTCGGGTACGCTTTGCTTCCGTCGTTGTTAGCCCAAGAATGTATACCTAACCAGGACGATCGTATGCTTTTTTTAGCCTTGGTTCCGAAGTATCCACCTAGAATATTGATCGGGCAGTTAGCATCACCATCAATATCAATCTCATCAGCAATACCGCCACCGACAATTTTGAACATAGGTGGATGATCACTAAAGTATGTTTTTCCATCATTTAGTAATATTCTTCCGACTAGCACACCGCCACCCCGGGTCGCCGTGTTGTCCACAATGCTGCCACCTTTCATGCCGAAGGTGCCACCATCATAGAGTGCCACACCGCCACCATAGTCCGCCGTGTTGCCCACAATGCTACCACCGTTCATGTTGAAGGTGTCGCAGTTTCCGTTGAACACACCGCCACCCCGGGTCGCCGTGTTGCCCACAATGCTACCACCTTCCATGGTGAAGGTGTTGTGGAAAATGTTGAACACACCGCCACCCTCGTTCTTCGCCGTGTTGCCCACAATGCTACCACCTTTCATGGTGAAGGTGGCGCAAAAAAGGTTGTACACACCGCCACCACAGTCCGCCGTGTTGCCCTCAATACTACCACCGTTCATTGTGAAGGGACATTCATGGTTGTACACACCGCCACCCTCGTCCTTCGCCGTGTTGTCCTTAATGCTGCCACCGTTCATGGTGAAGGTGTTAACGTAGGCATTATACACACCGCCACCATAGTCACTCGCCGTGTTGCCCACAATGCTACCACCGTTCATGGTGAAGGTGCCATGGTTGTCCACACCACCACCCTCTCCCGCACTGTTGCCCACAATGCTACCGCCTTCCATGGTGAAGGAGCCTCCAGGGATGTACACACCGGAATTACAGGCGCCGGTAATGGCACCACCGGCCACTTCAATGGTACCGTTGAACTCATCCCAGGTGTAAAGACCGTCGTCTCCCTTGGTGTATTTATGTACAGCCGTGGGATTGCTGTCTTTAAGAGTGAGTTTACCGGCAATGCGTATTACATCCCGGCATGCACCCGGACTTTCAGTAGAACGTTTAAGGACATAGCCGTTTAGGTCCAAGGTAACCGTGGTGTTTTTATTCACCATCAATGAGCCGCTTACGAGCTCCACGTTTCTCAACAACTTATAGGTTGCGCCGTTGATATTCAATTCCTTAAATTTTGTCAAATCGGTTATGTAGTCTTTCTTACCGTTTGAACGCGTTATTTCAACATAGGCACCGGCGGATACGGTGGAGAGGAGTTTATGTGGGAATGTGTCTTTCGGGTATGCAGAATCGCTTCCGTCGTTGTTAGCCCATTTGTTATCGCCTGTCCCGGTTGCGTCAATGCTGTTTTTGGCCTCATCTCCGAAGTAGCCACAGGCAATGAAGATCGTACCCTTGTCGGATTCTGTGTAGATCTCTTCTTTAATGCCACCGCCTTCCATGGTGAATGTGCCCAGATTGTACAGACTGTCACCGAGGACAGTTGCCCTGTTGTCTGTAATGGTTCCGCCTTTCATAATGAATGTGGCTGTATGAAAGATATCTACACCGCCACCGTGTTCTTTTGCCGTATTATTCGCAATTGAGCCACCCGTCATGGTGAATGTGGCTTTCGGTTCGAGGTGTACAGCACCACCATAACGATTGGATCTGTTGCCTGTAATTTTGCCGCCGTTCATGGTGAAAGTGCTACTGTCTTCGAGGAACACGCCAGCACCGGAAGCGTCTACCGGGCCGACATTACCCACAATGTTGCCACCGTTCATGATGAAAGTACCATTATCATATATTCCACCACTGTAGGCTGCATCGGACTGTAGAGGTGCACCACCGGTAATGGCACCGCCTTTCAATGTGATAGTTCCCTTTGCCTCATCCCAAGTGTAAAGGCCGTCGCTGTCTTTGGTGTATTTATGAACCGCCGTGGGGTTGCTGTCAATAAGGGTGAGTTTTTTGTTGATGGTTATAACACGGTTAGTTCTCGTGCCTTTAAGGACAAATCCGTTCAAGTCCAAGGTAACCGTGGCATTTGCCGGCACGATAAGGTCATTTACAAGTTGAAGGTTTCTCAACAACTTGTAGGTTGCGCCGTCAGTGCTAAGGGCACCAAAAGTTGTCAAATCGGTTATGAAATCCGTTTTTCCGTTGGATTTAGTTACCTCAATGTATTGCGCCGTCGTCAGTTTATGTGGGAATGTGTCTTTCGGATATGCAGAATCGCTGCCATCGTTATTCTCCCAGTCCATAGAGCTCATCCAGGTTGCGTCAATGCTGTTTTTAGCCTCGGTTCCGAAATAAGAGTTTTTAAGCACGATTGTACCTTTGACGCCGACAATCTTTCCTTTAATACCGCCGCCGGTCATGGTAAATTTGTTGGATGTGTCGTTATACAGATCGTCGCCTTGTTCCGCTGTGTTGTCGGCAATCTTTCCGCCGTTCATGGTGAAATTGCCTTTATTGCCAACGCCGCCGCCGTTATTGGTCGCCTTGTTGCCAACAATGCTGCCGCCGTTCATGGTGAAGAATGCAGTATTGTTAAACACGCCGCCAGCAAACTTCGCCCTGTTGCCCACGATGTTGCCGCCGTTCATGGTGAATGTGGCGTTGGGGATGATTGTTACGCCACCGCCTGCACTGTCGCTATTGTTTCCGCCGGTAATGGCACCGCCGAGAAGTGTAATAGTACCCTTTGCATCATTCCAAGTGTAAAGTCCGTCGCTGCCCTTGGTGTATTTATGAACCGCCGTGGGGTTGCTGTCAATAAGGGTGAGATTGCCAACATTGTTTATAACCCCGGCTTTTCCCGTACCTTTAAGGACAAAGCCGTTTAGGTCCAAGGTAACCGTGGCATTTTCAGGCACGGTCAATGGACAGTTCACCAAGTTAACGTCTCGCAATAACTTGTAGGTTGCGCCGTCGGAACTTAGGGCATCAAAGGTGCGCAAATCGCTTATAGGCGTGTTCGTTCCATTGGATTTCATTACAAGAATATAGGGCGAATCGTTAAGTTTATGGGGAAAATCCGCCTTCGGATATTTTGAGTTGCTGCCGTCGTTGCCGTCCCAATCCGCTCCGATTATCCAGTCGCCGGCTATGCTGTTTTTGGCGGAGTTTCCGAAATAACCGTTTTTAAGCACGATTGTGCCGCCGCTTTGGGTAATTTCCTCTTTAATGCCGCCGCCGTTCATGGTAAATTCACCTTTGCTGTACACACCGTCACCATTAATATTTGCAGTATTATCTTTAATGATACCGCCATCCATGGTAAATGTGCCGCCTTCATGGCTCAGACCGCCACCGTAAAGAATCGCATAGTTGTTTGCGATGGAACCGCCTCTCATGGTGAAAGTGCCGTTATTGTGCACACCGCCACCTGAACCGTTTCGTGTCGTATTACCCACGATGTTTCCGCCGGTCATAATGAATGTGCCTTTATTGTTTACACCGCCACCTTTACCGGATACGTTACCGCCGATAATGGCACCGCCGAGTATTTCAATAGTTCCGTTATCATCATTCCAAAGGAGAAGGCCGTTATTGCCCGCAGTGTATTTATGAACCGCCGTTGAGTTGCCGTCTGTAAGGGTAAGTTTACCGCTGTTGCTGATGACGCTACCGTTTCCAGCACCTTTGAGGATAAATCCGTGCAAATCCAAGGTAACAGTGATGTTTTGTGCCACCGTCAAA
>JAGBSU010000058.1 GCA_017631705.1 Clostridia bacterium
CGGAAAAGCGGTAGGAGAACAGCTGCAATGGGCTTTGCTGGAAGTGATTGAACAACGCTTGCCAAATGATAAGGAAACTTTGTTGGCGGCGGTTTCGAAAAAGGCTTGATTATTTACTGTAAAACCGATACAATACCTATGTTTTACAATACCTATGTTTGGAGGATATGCTTGGTGGCACAATTCACTAAAGAAATTGAAAACCGGCGCACGTTTGCGATTATATCGCACCCTGACGCCGGTAAAACGACATTAACAGAAAAGTTTTTGCTATACGGCGGTGCGATTGCTTCTGCCGGTATGGTTAAAGGTAAAAAATCCATGAAACACGCTGTTTCCGACTGGATGGAAATTGAAAAACAGCGCGGTATTTCCGTGACTTCTTCGGTGTTGCAATTCGAATACGATGGCTATTGCATCAACATTTTAGATACACCCGGTCACGAAGACTTTTCCGAAGATACTTACCGTACCTTGATGGCGGCGGATTCCGCCGTGATGGTGATTGACGCATCAAAAGGTGTGGAAAAACAAACCATTAAATTGTTTAAGGTTTGCATGATGCGTGATATTCCGGTTTTTACGTTTATCAATAAAATGGACCGCGAAGCACGTGACCCGTATGAACTTATGACGGATATTGAAAACGTGTTAGGAATCCGTACGTATCCTATCAACTGGCCGATTGGTTCCGGTAAGAGCTTTAAAGGTGTTTACGAGCGCGACCAAGAGC
Organism: Clostridia bacterium; assembly: GCA_017631705.1. Lineage (GTDB taxonomy): Bacteria > Bacillota > Clostridia > Oscillospirales > Acutalibacteraceae > RGIG3009. The sequence goes on from JAGBSU010000058.1 coordinate 734, forward strand.
GCGTGCTTTCCTTTACTTATAACGGCATTGGTCACGAAGCCGATGCCGAAATCACTGCTATGGACGACCCAAAATTGCGGGATATATTGGGCGATGAATTGTATAACAATTTGATGGATGACCGTGAATTGTTGGACGGTGCCGGCGGTGATTTTGATTTAGATTTGGTGCGCCACGGAAAATTATCTCCGGTCTTTTTCGGTTCGGCACTTACGAACTTTGGTGTAGAGCCATTCTTGGAGAACTTCTTAAAAATGACTACGTCGCCGTTGCCGCGTCAATCCGATGCGGGCGAAGTTGACCCATTTAGCGAAGATTTTTCGGCATTTGTGTTTAAAATTCAAGCCAATATGAACAAAGCGCATCGTGACCGTATTGCGTTTATGCGTATCTGTTCCGGCAAGTACGAAAAAGGTCAAGAAGTCTATCACGTACAAGGCGGCAGAAAAGTAAAACTGTCTCAACCACAACAAATGATGGCGGGGGACAGTGAAATCGTAGACGAAGCCTTTGCCGGAGACATTATCGGTGTGTTTGACCCCGGTGTGTTTTCTATCGGCGATACGGTGTGCGCTTCGTCAAAGCGCTTTCAATTTGAAGGAATCCCCACCTTTGCGCCGGAACATTTTTGTTTGGTACGGCAAAAGGATACCATGAAACGTAAACAGTTCGTTAAAGGTACTTCTCAACTTGCGCAAGAAGGTGCGATTCAGATTTTCCAAGAAATCGACGGCGGTATGGAAGAAGTTATTGTCGGTGTTGTCGGTACCTTGCAATTTGACGTTTTGGAACATCGCCTTAAAAACGAATACGGTGTTGATATTATCATGGAACGATTACCGTATCAGTATATTCGTTGGGTATCGGGAGAAAACGTTGATATCAAGACGTTGGATATCAGTTCGGATACCAAACGTGTACAAGATTTAAAAGGGAATTATTTATTACTGTTTACCAACAGCTGGAATATCCAATGGGCACTCGACCATAACGACGGATTAGAATTGCAGGAGTTTAGCCGATAATATGAACATTCAAATTTTCGGAAAATCAAAATGCTTTGATACCAAAAAAGCCGAGCGTTTTTTCAAAGAACGCAACATTCCTTTTCAGCGCATTGCATTGGAAAGCAAAGGTATGAGCCGCGGAGAATTACAATCGGTTAAGGTGGCTGTTGGCGGTATCGAAAAATTAATTGATACTAACGCAAAGGAAGCGTTACTCATCCGCTATTTAGCACATGAAGAACAGCGTGAAGAAAAATTGTTGGAAACCCCGTGTGCGTTACGCACACCGATTGTACGCAATGGAAAACAAGCAACGGTAGGGTATTGCCCCGAAATTTGGGAACAATGGAGAAACGCATGAAACAACCGATTACCGAAATAGCAAAGCCGTTGGTGGCTTGGTATAAGTTGCATGAACGCACTTTCCCGTGGCGGGAAAATCCATCGCCTTATCGGGTATGGGTATCGGAGATTATGCTGCAACAAACGCGCATTGAGGCGGCATTACCGTATTTTCACCGTTTTATGGAAGCATTACCGACGATCAAGGATTTGGCGAATGCCGACGAAGATTTACTGCTGAAATTATGGGAAGGCCTTGGCTATTACAGCCGTGTTCGCAACCTTCAAAAAGCGGCAAAACGTGTGATGGAGGAGTTTGGCGGAGAACTTCCCGACGATTATGAAAAACTGCTCACACTAAACGGAATCGGCGAGTATACTGCGGGTGCGATAGCATCTATTGCATTTGGTAAACGTGTTGCTGCGGTTGACGGTAACGTGTTACGCGTGATGGCGCGATTGTTAGATGACGATACCGATGTAATGGATACAAAGCATCGCAAACAGTTGACAAAACTTGTCAATGAACTGGTACCGGAGGGATACGCCGGCGAATTTAACCAAGGAATTATGGAACTTGGTGAAACGATTTGTTTACCCAATGCCATGCCACGCTGTTTGGAATGTCCGCTCAAAGACTACTGTGCTGTTGCCGGATTGGAACGCGCCCGCGAATTGCCGGTTCGTTCGGCACCAAAACAACGTCGTGTTGAACAACGCATGGTTTTTACGATTATCACGGACGAAAAAACACCGCGTGTTTTATTACATCGTCGTGAAAAAAACGGGTTGCTCGGTGGCATGTGGGAACTGCCCAACGCCTTACTACCGGCAAACTCGGTGCTTGAAGATTGGGGAATACCGGTCATAAGTACAAAGCCGCTTTCTACGGCAAAACACATTTTTTCGCACGTAGAATGGCAATTGCAAGGAACTCTTGTGAAGGCGAAAAGCTTTACGCCAAAAGATGGCTTCCAATTGGTTTTAGCTACGGAATGGGAACAATACGCATTACCTACGGCTTTTAAGACATATAGTAAAAATATACCGATGTTATTAAATGGAGAGGAAATACAATGAAACGCGAAGGTTACTTATCTTGGGACGAATATTTTATGGGGGTTGCTTTGCTTTCGGCACAGCGCAGTAAAGATCCCGGCACACAAGTAGGTGCATGCATTGTCGGTCAAGACAACAAAATTCTTTCGGTTGGTTATAACGGCATGCCGATTGGTTGCAAAGTAACTTTGCGTTCTGACAGGATGTATGAATTCATGGAAAGATTGGTAAACATGGCATTGCCACGCATCAGAGATTTCCATGGTATTACCGGTAAAAATTTTGACGGCAAAGGTAACTTCGCTTTTGGTATTAAGGAACAAATCATTTTCCCTGAAATCAACTATGA
>JAGBSU010000059.1 GCA_017631705.1 Clostridia bacterium
AAGCAAGAGCTTCAACTTTCCATTTAATAAGACGCGGGCGTGGTGGAATGGCAGACACGTTGGTCTTAGGAGCCAATGCGCAAGCGTGCAGGTTCAAGTCCTGTTGCCCGCACCAAAAAGAAAAGTCGCTTTAGCGGCTTTTTCTTTTTGTTCTTTTCACTCTTCTCTCTTCACTTTTCGCTCTTCTCTAAATCCTCACCCGCGACTTTTCCAGATAAGAGATAAGAGAGAAAAGAGAAGAGAAAATGTAGCTTTGCTACGCAAAGCATTGTAGTTGGGAACGAATTATGGTATAATTCATTTAGAGGTGATAATAAATGAACAGCCCTTTACTTGATAAATCTCTCGGCTTTGCAACACAGATTGTGCTATTTTATGAAGATTTTTCAAAAACAAAAAAGGATACCACGATTGCAAAGCAGTTGCTTCGCTCAGCCACAAGCGTTGGTGCAAATATTAACGAAGCGATTTACGGAAATAGTAAAGCGGATTTTATATCCAAATTACATATTTCACTCAAAGAAACGGGCGAAAGCATTTATTGGTTAAAACTTTTGAAGAACACAAAACTTATGGAGTATGATTTCGACGGTCTGCTTTCCCTTGCTGAAGAAATCAAGAGAATGTTGATTGCATCGCTCAACACTGCAAAGGAGAACACAAGGTGAATAAATGGATTGTCGAGGATTAGGCATTTGATATAGAAGTAACTGATGGTGAAGTAAAAAGTTGCAGACTCGGATTAGAAAAAGGCGACCTTTTCCATTTTGAGTACGAAACTCCTTATAATTTTTGTCCGCGTGCTTTAGCAGAAATTTTCACTTGGTGTGAAATTGTTTGTTGCGGTGGCGATTTCACATACAGAGGAGCTAAGGAAAACTATAAACTGGAACTACCTTGTCCGTGTCGTTGTCTGAAATTCCGTCTTACCGCTGTGCCTACAAACAGGGATAAATAACAAAACACAGCAACTGAATCTTTACAAAAGTTCGAATTCATACACAAAAATGACGAAAACATCTTTTTTGTAGCCCATAGACAAAGCATGTAAACCCGAACCTTTTACCTATCGGTAAAACGTTCGGGTTTGTTGTTTTTTTATAACGGTGTTTTTCTGAAAGAAGGTTTGAAAAACAGTAAGGTGAAAAACAGTAGCAGCGGAAAAACCATAGCAACTGCCAAACCGGCTTTTAAGCCGTCGGCGGCGTTGAGTAAAAACCGTTGCTGTACCGTATCCGATACCAGACCGGTCAGCCACGGACCTAACGCACAGCCCAAGTCCCCTGCTAATGCCAACACGGAAAACATGGCGGTATCCCCCCCTGGGAAATGCTCGGCACAAAAACTTAAGGTGACAGGCCACATAAGGCTTACCGCCAAGCCGCAAATGGCACAGCCTATCAGGGCAATAAGTGGAATCGGGACAAATACCGCCACAGCATAACAGGCTACCGCCAATGCCGCACAGCCGCACAAGAGCCACCGCAGTGAAACACTGCTGCAGCTTTTGCCGTAGCAAAACCGGCCAAGACCCATAAACACCGCAAACAGCAATGGGCCGAGTAAATCACCCCACATTTTATCAATATTAAGGCCTTTTTCGGCAAAGGTGGATGCCCATTGTGCCATCGCCAGTTCCGAGGCACCTGCCGCCATCATCAATAGCAGCATCACCCAAAAGGTTGGTGATTTTAACAGTTGACGAAAACGACCGTTGTTTGCAGTTTGTGTGAGTGTTTCCGGCAGCGGAACACGCAAGCCACGCACCAAATTGATAAACGGAAACACCGACCATACCATGAAAATAAGCCACCAATATTGTTCACCGATGTGGCGTACCGCTAAGGTGGTGAGAACAATGGTGAGTACTTGTCCTAACGGATAAAAGGAATGAACAAAGGTAAGGGCCTCCGCTTTGCGGTCGCTGGGCAGGGAATTCGCCATGGGACTGATGAGCACTTCTAAAAGTCCTGCACCGATGGAGTAGATAAACACCGCTATCGTCATGCCGACATAAGCATCTGCCAACACACGCGGTAAAACACCGAACAAAAAAAGACCCACCGAGGTAAAGGCATGTGCCAACACCAACGAGAGGCGATATCCCCAACGGCTGACAATATATACCGATAAGAAATCCACCGCCAGTTGTACCAAAAAGGTGACCAATACCAATCGTCCGATTTGTTCGAACGAAATATGAAATTCATTTTGCAACGTTACAAAAAACAGCGGTGCTAAATTGATAGCCAACGCTTGCAATGCGGCACCCCAATAACAGCAATGCCATGTTTTTTGATAGTTTGGTTGCATAGTCGTCCCCCCCGCTTTTTGCTGGCTTTATGATACTGTATTTTGCCGAGAATGTCAACTTTTGGGAATACCCCGTGCGAATAGTGTCATATTTTGAAAAAGTTTGACAAAAAAGTGACAAAGTTACAATTTTCCATTGCAAAAAGGTTCTTGTTCGTGCATAATTAGAGGTGGTATGAAATCTTGTCAAGGAGGAAATGGCAAATGCAAAAAAAAATCAGCACACTTCCTTTTAAGGGCACGCGGGAACAAGCAGCGGCTTTACAAAAAGTCATCGATGCTAACAAGCACGATCCGAGCCGTCTGATGGGCGTGATGCAAGAGGCACAAGGTATTTACGGATACTTGCCCATAGAGGTTCAGGAAAAGATTGCCGAAGGGATGGGCGTTCCGTTAGAAAAGGTTTTTGGTGTTGCCACATTCTATGCACAATTTTCTCTCTCCCCCAAGGGTGAGTATGATATTTCGGTTTGTTTGGGCACCGCCTGCTATGTAAAGGGTGCCGGCGATGTATTTGACAAACTGCAGGAATTGCTCGGTATCGGTGCCGACGAATGCACACCGGACGGAAAATTCTCGTTGTCGGCTTGCCGTTGTATCGGTGCTTGCGGTTTGGCTCCGGTCATCACCGTTAACAGCGATGTTTACGGTCGTTTGACCGCCGATGATATTCCCGGCATTTTAGCAAAATACGGTAAATAAAGATGTTAGAACTATCATTGAATGTATTGGACATTGCACAAAATTCCGTTGTTGCCGGTGCCACCGTGGTGGAACTTACCGTCACCGAGGAAACTGCTCGCAATCGTCTGACGTTAACCATCCGTGATAACGGTTGCGGCATGACACCGGAACAGCTTGCCCGTGTGCGTGACCCGTTTTTCACCACACGCACCACCCGCAAGGTGGGCATGGGAATTCCGCTGTTTCGCGTGGCGGCAGAAGCGGCAAATGGCTCTTTGGATATTGAGTCCGAGCAAGGTGTCGGTACAACGGTGACGGCGCTGTTTGAACTGCGGCACATTGACCGTATGCCACTCGGTGATATGGTGGGAACGGTAACAACGCTCATTCGGTTAAATCCGGAGTTGGATATCGTTTATCGTCACACGGTGGACGGCGAAGAGTTTGCCTTTGACACCGCTTCGCTTCGTCCGATTTTGGGTGAGGTTTCGTTGGCGGAGTCGGAGGTAATGGAATGGATTACCGCTAATCTTGCCGAGGGTGTGACAGCGCTGAACAGTCAAGCTTAATGGCATATTGAATCATTTAGGAGGTTATTGGATATGAAATCGATTGCAGAATTGCAAGCTATTCGGGATAAAGCCCGTGAAAGAATTGCGGTACGCGACGGTGCACAAGACGGCACACGCGTGGTTGTCGGTATGGCCACCTGCGGTATCGCCGCCGGTGCTCGTTCGGTCATGAATGCCTTTGTGGATGAAATTGCCAAACGCCATGTAGAGCATGTGGCAGTGGTGCAAACCGGTTGTATCGGTATGTGCCAATTTGAGCCGATTGTGGAAGTTCTCGCTCCCGGTAAAGAAAAAGTAACCTACGGTAAAGTAACACCGGAAATGGTTGCGAAGATTGTAACCGACCATTTGGTCAACGGCAATCCGGTTGCGGAATACACCGTTGCCAATTTAATGAAGTAAGGCAGGGTAAAAGATGTATCGTTCTCATGTGTTGGTTTGCGGCGGTACCGGTTGTACCTCCTCGAACAGTCAACAAATCATTAACGCGTTGGAAAAAGAAATTGCCGCCAACGATTTACAAAAAGAAGTTCAGGTCGTGCGTAC
>JAGBSU010000060.1 GCA_017631705.1 Clostridia bacterium
CGGCAGAAGCCGTGCCTTTATATTCACCAACCACTTCCGGCCACACAATACCAATTGTGGGATCGTTCCAAGCTAAACCACCTTCATCGTTGGGATGATAAAAATCGGTGACCTTGTAACAAAATTCTGCCGTTTCGCTAAGCACCAAAAAGCCGTGAGCAAACCCTTCGGAAATATAAAACTGCTTTTTGTTTTCCTCGGAAAGTTCCACACCGTACCATTTGCCGTACGTTTCACTTGCCGGTCGTATATCCACCGCCACGTCAAACACACGGCCCTTAATTACACGCACCAATTTCCCTTGGGGATATTGTTTTTGAAAATGCAATCCTCTGAGTACACCTTTCACAGACATGCTCTGGTTATCCTGCACGAACACCATGTTAAGACCGGCTTCTGCCATATCTCTTTGGTTATACGTTTCCACAAAATAACCACGGCTGTCCCCATGAACAGTCGGTTCAATCACATATAATCCCTCAATCGGGCATTTTTGCACCGTAATCTGACCCATTATTGTTCCTCCATTTTTTTCTTTTTTAAACACAAGGGATTTACTGATTATATAATTGACTATCAAGACAATCACTTGTGTGGCACATTTTGCCAGCAACTCATTTGTCGAAAGCGATACTGCTAACAACCACACGCCGCCCACTTCGACAACCATCGTAAACAAATGGGCACCCACAAATTTTATGAATTCCATCCATTTTTTAATTGCTGTGTTAGCTGCCGAGTGAAACGCCGCTCTGCCACTCTGCAAACATATCAGCATGTTTGGATAATATTTTTTAAGAATTCAAAATATTTGCATTACTTTCCATAGCATTAGCTATATAGCGTTCGACACACTCTAATACTAAATACTTCGGTTTTTGTTGTTCAACAAAATCAAAATCAATGTTAAAATTCCAAAACAAAGGTCCGTTAAAATAATAGGTGTAATATTCCATCATAGCAATCGAAAAAGAATCTCGATAGCATATAAAAGAATCTGTATTGCTCGACTGAATATTAATGTGGTCTTTTCCTTTTATGTTTTCAATCGTAGCACCGTGCGAAGCTGTCGTTGTTGCCCCAATCGAAGAACTGCCTACGCTACCGACCGACAACATATCCAACAAATCTCCTGTCGATAGTGTCGATGTGCTCGCCTCAGGAATAGTGCGGGGCGGCAATTGCAATGCGGCCGTTAATTCATTTAGTAAATACCGCGAGCCTAAGGCATTCCAATGCGTATCCAAGCGCATATACAGCTCCCTGGTATCACGATTGGCAATCAATTCATTTTTAGGACACACCATGGTAACGCCTGCCGTTTCGGCACGTTCCAATAAACTATCTAACAATGTTTTTTCGGCAGGGCGAAAATATTGCGGCATGTGCTGTGAATAAACGGTCGATTTGTTGGGACCGACGGCAAACACAAACTGAATATCACGCTCTTTGCACCAAGTATCAATCTTTTTCAATATCGTAATATATCGATTCAAGGTTTCTTCATTTACGTTGGTTCCGGTATAGTCCGGTAAATCCTCATTATAAAATAACCATCCGTCTTTACCTAAGGTTACTTTGTCGTTTTTACCTTTTATCACATTCACGGTAAGCTCACGGTACATCTGAACAAAATTATCGCGAAAACCAATGCGGTCGTTAATGCAATCGTCCAAGCTGTTCATAAAGTTGGTAACACCTTGACGAATGGATATAGGCTCAGCCAATTTTCGATTTTCTGCAACCGAAATTTGGTCGGCTTTAAAATTGAAAAATATCAATGGTATTACCAAAACAAGAGCGCAAACGCCTAAAAATATAAAATTGCTTTTTTCTTTCACGGCGGCGCCTCCTTTAAAATTGGAAGTAAATAAACGAGTTATAGGTACTGTTCATCATAAACAGAATCGATAACAACAAAATAATCACCAAGCAGACATCGCGTGCCATTGCTTTCGCACCGACAAGTGATTTGTCCGAGGAAAAACATGCCGGGCGCGGTAACGTAAACAAAATACCGGCGGCAACGGCCAAATACACAGCATTATCAAAATAATATCCAAAGCCGTAAATCATCGTATCGGTAGTAGAAATCAAGTTGTTAAAATATACTTGTGCCGTCAACAAGTCGGGACTGCGGAACACAACCCAACCCATCATCACAACAAACAATGTGCCCAACCATTTGAAAGCGGTGGGAATGGCTTTATAAACCCGCGTGTTAGCAACTAACTTTTCAAGAATAACAAAGCAACCGAAATAAACACCCCAAAGGACATAGTTGGTAGAGGCACCGTGCCACAAGCCGGTAAACATCCACACAACCGCTAAATTAAGAATAGTCCGCGCTAAGCCCTTTCGGCTACCGCCCATGGGGAAATAGACATATTCCTTAAACCATTCGCCTAATGTCATGTGCCACCGTCTCCAAAATTCCGAAACGGATTTTGACAAATACGGCAACCGAAAATTTTCGGGCAACGTAAAGCCTAACATATTGCCGATACCAATAGCCATATCGGTATAACCGCTGAAATCATAATATATCTGCAAGGTATAACATAAAATGCCCATCCAAGCCGTACCGACAGTAACACCGCCGGATAAATTATCAAAAATTAAATCAACTGAGCCGCCTAACACGTCGGCTATCAACACTTTTTTACCTAAACCGATAACAAAACGCCGAAAACCGTCGGCAAAGGTTTGCACCGATACCGTTCTTCCACTGCAAATGGCATCGTACATTAAACCGTGACGCGTAATCGGGCCTTGCGAAACCTTAGGAAAAAAGCTTAAAAACAAAAAGAAATCTATTACATTGGTAAATGCAGTTGTTTTTTTGCGGTAAATATCCACAAAATAAGCCACCATGGAAAAACACAAGAAGGAAATGCCTAACGGGAAAATCAAGTTTTCTACCGGCGATACATCGGTGCCGAGTAAACGATTGCCGAGAGAAATCGCATAGTTAATGTATTTTACCGAAAATAAGCATACCAAATCGGCAACCACGCCGAAAATCATAATCCCTTTTTTGAAAGATTGGTGCGCTTCGCTTTTTTGTAACAAACAGCCTATGATGTAGTGGAAAACACCAAATATCCACAAAAAAAGCAAAATGCGCAAATTACACCAACCATAAAACACAAAGCTTGACAACAACAACCAAACGTTAGCTGCCCTTGTGTGCTTATGTAACGCAATATGACCTAATATAACTATCGGTAAAAAGATAAATAAAAAAACAATAGAGTTAAATACCATGGCGTTATTCCTTTATACTCTGAAGAAACCGCGAAAGCGCGTCCTGCCAGGTTGGCAGCGGCACAAAGCCTGCTTCTTGCAGCTTGCTTTTATTCAAGCGGCTATTGGACGGACGAGCAGCCTTGTTAAGTCCGTATTCCGCTGTCGTTACAGGTACTACCTTGGTGGCATAGCCTGCCTGACGAAAAATTTCACACGTGAAATCGTACCAACTGATATAGCCGCCCTCATTGGTGGCATGATAGTAGCCGTATTTTTCGGTTTCTATCATATCTACCAACAAGCGCGATAAATCGTAAGTATAGGTCGGTGTACCGATTTGGTCACACACCACACGCACTGACTCGTATTTTTTGCCGACGTTCAGCATGGTTTTAATAAAATTCTTACCGTTTTGACCAAACACCCAAGCAATACGCACCACAAAAAACTTTTCCAGCGTACTTTCCACCGCGCGTTCACCGTCAAGTTTTGTCTGTCCGTAAACATTTTGCGGTGCAAAATCACGGCAATCCGGTTCCCACGGCTTTTCACCTTGACCGTCAAACACGTAATCGGTGGAAATATACATCATTTTACAGCCAAGTTTCTTGCAAGCGTTGGCAATAAACTGTGTGCCGTCAACGTTAACAGCGCGCACCGCTTTTTCGTTGTCCTCAGCGGCATCCACAGCGGTCCACGCCGCACAATGAATCACGGCATCGGGCTGTACTTCAGCGATCACCGATGAAACGGCCGTTTCATCGGTGATATCCAGCGGAATATACAGCCAATCGTCGGATGGGCAGTACGATGCCACATCCGAGCCAATAGCCTTATGTCCTCGTTTGTGAAGTTCGTTCATGACATCGTGACCAAGCTGGCCACCAACGCCGGTTACAAACACCTTCATTAACAATCCCTCTTATCGGTTGGTATACATTTTCTCGTAGTAATTTTGATACTCGCCGGAAATGATGGTTTCCCACCATTCTTTGTTGTCCAAATACCACTGAATGGTTTTTTGAATACCATCGGCAAACTTCGTTTCGGGCAACCAACCCAACTCAGTATGTATCTTCGTGGGGTCAATCGCATAACGCATATCGTGACCTTTACGGTCGGTCACGTACGTAATCAAACTTTCGGGTTTACCTAATGCTTTGCAGATAATCTTAACAATATCAATGTTTTTCATTTCGTTGTGTCCGCCGATGTTATACACCTCGCCGACACGACCTTTATGAATAATCAAATCAATCGCTTTGCAATGGTCTTCCACATACAGCCAGTCACGAACGTTTAGACCTTCACCGTACACCGGCAACGGCTTATCGTTAAGCGCATTGGCAATCATGAGCGGAATCAGTTTTTCGGGGAAATGATACGGCCCGTAGTTGTTCGAGCAACGGGAAATCGACACCGGCAAACCAAAAGTGCGATGATACGCTTGCACCAACAAATCCGCCCCCGCTTTGGACGAGGAATACGGTGAACTGGTATGAATCGGCGTTTCTTCTGTAAAGAATAAATCCGGACGGTCAAGCGGCAAATCACCGTACACTTCATCGGTAGACACTTGATGATAACGCGTAATCCCGTATTTCCGGCAAGCATCCATTAACACCTGTGTTCCCAAAATGTTGGTTTGCAAAAACACTTCCGGATTTTCAATCGAACGGTCTACGTGACTTTCCGCCGCAAAATTCACCACCATGTCGGGATGCTCTTCTTCAAACAGTTGATATACACCTGCGCGATCGCAAATGTCCAATTTAACAAAGCGAAAATGGGGATTGTCCATCACGGGCGCCAACGTCGATAAATTACCCGCATAGGTTAATTTATCCAAACAAATCACCCGATAATCGGGGTATTTTTTTAGCATGTGAAACACAAAGTTAGAACCGATAAAGCCGGCACCGCCGGTAACAATAATAGTCATGTTAACGTCCTCCTTAATAACGCATTTTATCAAATGCTACCTGTCGCAAATGATCGCCGTACGATGATTTTCCATAAGTTTCGGCGGCTTTAAGCAGTTGTTCCTTGCTAATCCAGCCTTTAATGTAGGCAATTTCTTCGGGTGCCGAAATTTGCACCGATTGTCGGCTTTGATTCATCTCAACAAATTGAGCCGCTTCCAACAAACTCTTAAAGGTGCCGGTATCCAACCAAGCAAACCCTCTGCCGAGCAATTCTACTGCCAAGGTGCCTTCATTCAAATACATTTCATTGAGCGTGGTGATTTCTAACTCACCACGTGCCGAAGGTTTCACCTGCTCTGCTTTTTCGGCAACACCGGCGGGATAGAAATAAAGACCGGTAACCGCATAATTGGATTTCGGTTTGGTCGGTTTCTCCTCAATCGAAATCGCTTTACCGTTTTCATCAAATTCCACCACACCAAACCGTTCCGGGTCAGGAACATGGTAACCAAACACCGTTGCTTTTCCGTTTTGTGCGTTTTGATAGGCGTTAGCAAGTATTTTACTAAAACCGTTACCGTAAAAGATGTTATCGCCGAGCACCATAGCACAAGTGTCGTCACCAATAAACTCTTTACCGATAATAAACGCTTGTGCCAACCCATCGGGGGACGGTTGCACCGCATAACTCAAATTCACGCCGTAACGGGAACCGTCACCCAACAATTCCTTAAAACGAGGAGTGTCGGCAGGCGTGGAAATGATTAAAATATCCCGAATACCTGCCAACATCAACGTGGACATGGGATAATAGATCATCGGTTTGTCATACACCGGGAGCAATTGCTTACTCGTTACCAATGTTAAAGGATACAACCGCGTACCGGACCCACCAGCTAAAATAATACCTTTCATGTTTTACCTCCGTTTTATTCGATATTGGTTGTTTGTTGTTCACTATTCACAACCGCTAACGTGCACACATACAAGAAAACGCACGGTGCTACTTGCATATATGGTTGGAAAATAGAATACGTCATCATACCGGTAAGTACAGAAACCCACAGAACGCTACATTCAGACTTACGCTGTAAGGTTAAACGAACTGCCATAACAATACTCAATATAAAGGGTAACAAATACAATGCCAAACCAAACAAACCGATTTTTGCCCACAAATCCAAAAAGAAATATTCGGGCATACGGTTGATAATTTTCAACTGATACACAAAGCCGACGCCGAAAACTGGATTTTTAGCAATCGTTTCGCGTAACTCTTTGACGATTTGCTGACGGTACTCATCGGATTCTTGCGTGGCATCTAGGTAGTTGTTTTCTTGCTCTTGCAATATATCACCTGATAGAGAAGGTGGAGACAGCGGTTGTCGAATATTAGTCAAACGGTTGATAGCAAACCCAAAATAATTATATCCCGCCACCAAACAAAATAGGGCAATCGGCAAAACGCATACCAAAACCGCGGTCAAAACGTGTTTTAGAAGTTTCTTTTTTTGTTGGGCCGAAGAACGCACCAGCAAAAGAAACACTACCACAGCGGCAGTAACAACCGCTGCTAAATATAGTGCGCGCGTGTAGGTAATAAACACGCTAACCAGGCCCAACGCCGTAATTGCCACATAGCACCACGAAAAGTGCTGACATTTTACTTGAAAATAAACCGATGCCGCACAACTGAAAAGCTGCAAGGGTGTAGTTACAAACAAAATACGGCACAATTTATCCGAAATGTAGGTAAAGTTGAGGTATTCTTTTTGCCAGAAAAAGTTGAGAATGAATTTAAACGGTGTTTTAGCAAACAAGAAAATAATCAAAAATAAAACCGTAATCACACTCATGGCAAAACCGGCATACATTACCACTTTAGATAAAAGAAAGGCACGTTTTGGTGAGGTAAGTACCGCCGCTACAAACGGAAAGGTAACAAAATACGCTAACCCTGTTACGGACGGAAGAATCTGTCCTGCCGTATATCCGTTTTGCAAGGTGCGCACAAACACAATCGCCAAATAACCTGCCAACCCCAGCAAAGACCACATAAACGGATTGGCACATATCGATTTAAGTCGTAACAAAACGGCAGGTAACGCGGTAACAAGCAAGCCGGCTATCAATACAGACCATAAGGAAAATCCGTTCACGGTCAGTATGGAAGAGGTGCCCAGCACGACACAGTAAGCCGCCACAGCGCACAAAAACACAAACGATACCGTCTCTAAAACACCGTAGAAATTACGAATGTTTTTATTCACGTTTCTTCCTCCCACTCAACAATCCTCGCCGTTTGCCTTGAGCGCATTACGTAACGCTTCCAAATAGGCATGTCCGTATTTTTCATCCGGTTCCATATATCCGCCTTCTGCCCACTCATTCCACGCAAACAAAAACAACATATCTTTGTGATACACTTCTTTGGCGCGGCGAATTTGGATAGTCATATATTTTTCGAATTTTTCAGGAGAAGCTCCCTCAAATACCCTACCGGATTGATGGCGACGCGGCGTGTTATCCCAATCCACAAAAGCACCGGGAACCGATTTTTCGTTGGTCGGCTTGCGATTTAACACCGTTTTCCATACCATATCATAGTCTTGCACGGTAAGACCTTGCGGATGAACGTCACGTAAACGATCCAACACGGACTCAAACGTGCGGCCCCACATCTTTTGTTTGGAGGATTCCGAGAGTTTGTTCCACCGATTTTCCATTCCGGTAATCAGTTTTTTCTTGCATTTACTCAAAAATTTATATCCGCCTTTTTCCATATCACGCCAGGCATAAGACGGTTGATATTCGATTTGATAAGTAAAGCGCGAATCGTCTTTGCTTTTTTCTTCTGCAAAAAAGACTTGTTGGTACGCAAACGTCAATCCGTCCAACCCGTTCTCTTTCGCCAGTTGTTGCCAGCAATCCAACATGTCGTTCAAACAATCGATCAATTCCGGGCGGTAGATAACCATCAAAGGTTTCCCATCACAGCGAATATATCGTTTGTCTTTGAAAAACGGCAACAAATATTCAAAGTGTTCTTTCCATTCCTGCTGGGCACCATAATTTTGTTCAATCAACACCTTGTTTTTAGAAGACACCCAGGCGTTGGTCCATGCTTCATTGGCCCAGCATAAGCAAAACGGGAAATCAATTTCGGTATGTTCCAAGAAGGCGTCCACCGGTTTTTCCAACAACTTGTGGCCGCCAAACCAATAATGATAAAAGCAAAACCCATACAACCCGTATTCCTTTGCCAAGGATACTTGCCATTTCATAACGTCAATATCCAGCAAATTATAATACTTTTCTCCCAACGGAACGCGTGGTTGATAATGACCGTCATACAACGGTTCGGCTTTTTTAACGTTTACCCACTCGGTAAATCCTTTGCCCCACCACTCATCGTTTTCGGGTATGGCATGGAACTGCGGAAGATAAAATGCAATTGTTTTCATATTCCTCTAACCCTCTTTAATCGTTATACAGTAACCGCACAAACGCATAAAACAACCTTTTCGATAACAAAAACATTCGACACGCCATTTGTTGCGATCGGCTCAAACAACGGATCTGTTCTTTATATTGTCGAAAGTCAATGTTGAATGCCATCTTTTTAAACAAAGTGTATGGTAATTGCACTGCCATTTTGCGGAGCGTAGCGATATAATACCGCGAAGCTCCCATCCGACAAAATACCGCAGCGGCATCCGAATCACTTTGCCGCATCTTAGCAACCGTTCGTTCAAAACACGCGATACCGCTTTCGTACTTATCAATACGCGGACTGCGACTTAAACTACCCAACGCCGCATAGTACAAATACAAATCACCGTCAATTTGCGTGAACGAATGCGAGGCTTCAATCAACTCCGTAATAAACGGAATATCCTCGTGATAAATACACTGCTCGTCAAACAAAACGCCGCTTTCTTGTAAGAAACGGCGGTTGATAAGCAAGCACACCACACCCACCCATTTTTGATAAAAAGCGGTCATCGCCTGTGCAGGAGAAATGGATTGAAACACTAACGAGTCCACTGGTTTCGGTTGTATTCCCGAACCCACCGGCAACATTTGAAAACCACACGAGCAAATATCGGCGTTGGTTTCGGTAGCGGCTGTATATAAATATTCTAAAAATTGAGGTAACACTCCGTCGTCGCTGTCCATAAACGCAATAAACGGAGCTGTAGCGGCATGGATACCGGCATTTCTCGCCGAAGCAGCACCGCCATTTTCTTTGCGAACAATGTGATAGTCAAACCCCGCTTGCGGCAATACTCGTTCGAGTTTTTCTACCGAAGCATCCGTAGAACCATCGTCCACAAAAATTGCGCGAAAATTGCGAAACGTCTGACGATCAAGCTGTTCAATCAACGTTGGAATACACGCTTCACGGTTATAAATCGGGATGATAATATCAACAAGTCGTTCCGTTTGCATCCACCCCCAACGAAGTTGTCAAAGTACGGCGAAAAACCTCTTCTGAAAAGCATTTTTTAAAGATTTCTTGCGTGTTATAACGCATCCTCGTATTTTCTTCGGGTGTTTGCGAAACAACAGCCTTGGCAACTTCTTGTACAGCATCGCGTTGCACGTTGAAACCGCAATCCCATTGTTCCACCAAATCCCAAGTATCCACGTCTATGTTGTTCAAGATCGGAAGACCGCCCGCAAAATAATCCATCGATTTCATCGTAAGGCCGACACATACCGAATCTTTCATGATATTAATGCCAAAATGACATTTATCAAAAATAGCTTGCCTTTTGGCGGCGTCGTAAATTATTCCGTAATACTTGACCAACGCGCCGGTAGCTTGTACTGCTTGAACAAAAGCATCCCTGCTTTCGCCGTCGCCAATAATATGCAGCGTAACCGGACGCAACCGTTGTATGCACTCAATCAGCTGAGCGATTGCCGGAATGTCAATGATATTGTTGATAGCACCCAAATAGCATAAATGCAGCCGTTCGGTCTGTGTGACCGAAACCGGTGTGGTGACCGTAACATGCGGACGGCACAAATGCAAGACCTTGGTAGTTTCTTCTTTCACAAACGGCAGCAGTTTTTTTCGGAAAAGATTACACTCCGTAAATACAAAATCCGCCGCAGGCAATCCGCGATTGCGAAGCCATGCCCATATTTTAAACGGCCATTTCAGTAGCTTCTTTGCCCGGTTGTTGGGGAAGCATTCCGGCCACATATCAAATATGTCAAAAATCAACGTAACATTCGGGTTTTCTTTTTTATACTTCGCCGCCTGCATACACAAACTGTTCGGCGGTACCTCTACGTACAGCAAATCCGGTTTAAGACGTCGCACTTCTTCCATGGCATCTTTTGAAAATTGCATGTGCGACAAAATACGAGCCAGCGAAATGTTTTTGGTATACGGTTTTGTAGGAATCTGTGTGCAATGCGGTAAATCGACGGTGAATTTTTGTTTGGAGGTGTGATGAAAATCCGATGTAATGTAATAGCAATCATACCCGTGGTCTCGTAAAAACTTTTCCACAGGCAATATTCGTTCTTGATAATGATTGGTGCAACTAATACACACAGCTTTCATATCTCGAAAAACCCTCGCTTTGCACATTTGAAAAAACTTATAGCATTAACATTTCTAATTTTATTTTTCGGTTTATTATATCATATTACAATACCTTTTGCAAGAAAGAAGCCAAATGGTTACAATTTTGTAACCGTTTGGCTATTGTTGCCTTAAAGTGCCTTTTTATCATACTTTTTAGGGCTATCACATACGATTTCAAAAAAGCACTGCGAGGTATCTTTATGAAACTTTTATCCGACCTCATCCAAGCCCTCAACACAAACGTTATTTGGGGAACTCCTATGGTAGTGTTGATACTCGCAACCGGCATATTTTTAACAATAATCACCAAAGGTTTGCTTTTTCGGCACAGCGATATTATCACCACATATACCATCAAATCCTTGTTTCAAAAAAATCCCTTGTACAAAGATGGCACGACCCCTTTTCAAGCCGTCTGCACCGCACTTGCCGCCACGGTCGGCACCGGCAATATCGTCGGTGTTGCGCTTGCCGTCAGCACGGGCGGTCCCGGTGCTCTCTTTTGGATGTGGATATCCTCTCTTGTCGGCATGGTCATCAAATACAGCGAAGTTACCTTATCGGTAGCCTACCGCGTAAAAAAACACCACGGCAAAACCACGGGCGGCCCGATGTACTACATTGAAAACGGTTGCGGTGCGAAGTGGCTTGCTATCGTATTTGCTACCTTCGCTTGCATCGCTTCTTTCGGTATCGGTGCCGGTGTACAGTCACACGCCCTAACAAACAGCCTTTACAGCTCGTCCCATGTTCCGTCATGGATAAGCGGAGCGGTCGTCACCCTATTGACCGCCTTGGTATTAAGCGGCGGCGTTCGCCGCATTTCTTCCACCGTTGAAATTCTGGTGCCGTTTATGTCCCTTTTGTATATTGGAGGAGCTTTGTTGGTACTGGTGCAAAATATAACCGAGATACCCCACGCCTTTGCCGATATTTTTTGTCATGCCTTTACCGGCACCGCCGCCACCGGCGGTTTTGTCGGTGCCGGTGTGCAACACGCCTGCCGTATCGGAATATCCCGCGGTGTTTTTACGCACGAAGCCGGCATGGGCTCCGCACCGATTGCACACGCACCGGCGCATACTGACCATCCCGCTCGTCAAGGCTTATGGGGTGTTTTTGAAGTCTTTTTTGACAGTCTCGTCATGTGTACCATTACCGGTCTTGTAATTCTCACCTCCGGACTATGGTATGCCGAACCGAAAATACCCGAAACCTCTTTGTGTGCCGCCGCCTTTGAACAAAGCTTTTCCGGCGGACAGTATCTTGTCACCGTCTGTCTTGTTTTATTTGCCTTTGCCACCGTCATCGCTTGGTATTATTACGGCGAAAAATGTGTGGAATATATTTTTCCAAAGCATCGTACCGCTGTCGGAATATACCGGTTTATTTACATCGGCACGGTTTTTACAGCAAGCCTTCTTCGATTAGATTTCGTTTGGGCATTTACCGATTTGTTCAACGGCTTGATGGCATTACCCAATCTAATAGCATTATTTGTGCTGTCACCGGTCATTCGCCGTCTTACCGATAATTTCTTTAAAGACCCTCACCGCTTGCGTGCCGACGACGAAAACTTTAGTCGGTTTTTACTCCTAAAAAAACGATAATTTTTCCTGTATTTGACAGTTAAAAACCAACATGTTATAATAAACGCGGTAAAAAATCATTATAAAAAGGGGGCTTTTACTATGTGGTCTTTGATTTTAAGCGTGTTTTCTGTTGTTGTGTTTTTACTGTCCTTGGTTTTTTGCGTGTGGCTTGGTTATCGCCGCGGTTGGTTTAACACCGCCGTGCGCATCGGTTGTTTTATATTGGGCGGAATTTTGTCATTTGTAGCGGCCAAACTTCTTGCTCCGGTAATCGCCACATCGCTGTTACCATTGATTACCGAAAGTTTGGGCGAAGCCGCTGAGTTCATGAACATGCCCACCTTACAAAACCTACTGACAAAAGTCGTCGTCGGCATAATATCTCCCTTGCTTTTTGTGCTCGTCTTCTTCTTGGTAGAAAAACTCACTTTCTTTCTTTATTTCCCCCTGAAAAAGAAATTCTCTGACAACGAAAAATTACATAATCAACCGCACGATAAGTTATACGGTGCCCTGCTGGGTGTGGTATTAGCGATAGCCATTACCATCACATGGTTAATGCCTATCAGCGGCTATACCTATTTTGTTAGTACTGCTGTTGCTACCTTTAGCCAAAGTGATTTGCTTGAACTTTCTGATGAAACGGCAGAACTTGTGGAAGATTTTTCCGTTTCACCGATAGCGAAAATTGACCGAGTATTCACCGGTTGGTTATTCCGTTCACTTTCTACCGATTTAACCTCGGTTACCAACACCGCCGTAACCTTTGCTAATGTTACCGAATCGTTAACAAACGATATATCCAACGGAAAATTTCCTTTTGATATGTTAAAGGAAATTCTTTCTTCGAAAGAAACCTCCGCTATAGCCATCAGCTTACTGCGTGATTTCTTACCGACGGTCGTTCCGTCAGAGAATGCCGTTGCTTCTAAACTCGTCGGTTGTGTCACCACCGGCTTGGACAATCTGCTTAAAGCACAACAATCGCTCTCCGACAAGGAATATCAACAAGAAATCGAATCGTTGACCCAAATATTTTCTTTAACTCAAGAGCCGAGCGAAGCCTCCGCTGTAGCCGTGATAGAAACCGTTTTAAATTCCAAATTCGTTTCCGAAGCCATTGCCGAGCAAGGTGATGCTATCGTACAGGAATTAAACGGAGAAACCATTAAAATTTCCAAAAAAGAAAAGAAAGAACTACAAAATATGTTGGAGCAATACACCGGCAGTGAAAAAGTAAAAGATACGGTTGAATCGTTATTCGCTTTACAATAAACATTTTTCAAAAACGCCTCGCAGTTACAAGGACTGCGAGGCGTTTTTCTTACCAATCTATAAATTTATAGTTTTTCCCGTTGTATTATACACAACAAAAAAGCAACAACATCCGCAAGGGGTGTCGCTGCGTTATTTGGCCCGCCCGGAGGTATGATGGCGTTGGCGCATAGCGCTACGCCATCCTTCCTTGCGGCGTAGCCGCTGCGGACTTCGCACCTAAAAACAGTCCACCGGACTGTTTTTAAAACGGTGCTCACCCTCTCAGGGTTCGAATCCCCCCCGAACGGAAAAACAGAGCGCGACCTTACGGTCA